>CABMGC010000058.1 GCA_902385515.1 uncultured archaeon | reverse complement strand
TACCCTATCTTCACGCGCGGCCTCTCCGATAGCTTGAGCTCAGAGTTTATTTTATCGAGCGAGACGCCATACTCCACCGTTGGAGCAGAGCTACTATTACCCAAGACACCGAGGATCAGATTCCGATAGGACACCGACTTGAAGCCTTGATTGCAGTGTACGTTCTTGTGGTCATGCGATTACCGTTACTTATGATGTGTCTTGCCTGATATTTATAAGTTATGCCGTCCCATGTGGAAATGAAAGTGGAGTTAGACAGAGAAAGCCTTTATATATTAATGTCATTACATTAAACTATACGTATTGATTTCTGGCGGTGTTTGTGTTATGGAAATTAAAAAACTTACGATAATCGGAGGCCACGGCAAGGACGGGCAGCCCGAACCGACAAGGGAGGTCACTCTTAAGATGGGTGACATAGTGAGCATCGTCGGCCCCACTGGCTGCGGGAAAACGACCCTCATAAATGACATAGAGCTCTTTGCAAACGAGAACACCCCCTCTGGGAGGAAGGTTCTGATAAACGACGGGGTCCCTCCCGAGGAGTTCCGCGCGGACCCGTACAAGAATCCCATTGCTCTGATATCCCAGCACACGAACTTTCTTTCCGACCTTCCGGTGAAGAAGTTCCTGGAGGTGCACGCTAGGATAAGGAAGAGCGACGTCCAGAACGTGGTAAACGAGACTGTCGAGTTCGCGAACCAGCTCACCGGCGAGCCGCTCAACGTAGAGAATTCTATGACTGAGCTGTCTGGCGGCCAGACGCGGGCGTTGCTGATCGCCGACGCGGTCATAATCGGCAACTCACCGATAATCCTGCTGGACGAGATAGAAAACGCCGGCATAAACCGGACGAAGGCACTCCAGCTGCTCAAGAACTACCAGAAGATATTCATCTTCGTCACCCACGATCCGAGGATAGCGCTGCTTTCCGACTTCAGGATAGCTATGGGCAACGGCGCGATGCAGAAGGTCATCCTGCCCGAGAACGAGGAGAAGGTGGTCGCAGAGGAGCTGAGGAAGTTCGACGACGTGTTGACGCACTTCAGGGATCACATAAGGAAGGGAGACAAGCTTGACAAGAAGATGCTTGATGAGTACTTGGCGACCTTTGCCAAGTCTGTTTGAAAAAGTGATATTATGAAACTAGCCATAATCGCGGGGCCGCCTACTACTGGCAAGACCACCGTTCTTAGAAGGATTGTAAAGAAGTTCGTTGATAAGGGACAGAAGGTCGCCTACGTAAAGATCGACGTCCAGTTCGCCGACGAGGATGAGATATTTGCGAAAGAGTTCGGCATCCCCACAAAGAAGGCCTACTCCGGCGAACTGTGTCCCGACCACTGCAACGTCATGGTGCTCGGAGATGCGATCGACTGGGGAAACGAGCTGAAGGCGGACGTGCTGTTCGTTGAGACGGCCGGACTGTGCCTGAGGTGCTCTCCGTACGTGGACAAGGGACTTGGAATGGTCATACTCGAGGCCACCAGCGGAGCCAACCTGCCACACAAGGTGGGCCCCATGCTAACCCTTGCGGACACGGTAGTCGTGACAAAAATAGATCTCGTGTCCCAGGCCGAGCGCGAAGTGTTCAGGGCCCACATAATGGAGGCCTCGCCAAGCACCCGTGTGATCGAGACAAACGCGCTGTACGGCATAGGCATAGATCCGCTGATTGCGCTGATAGAGAATTCGGGTGACGTGTCTTACCCGCTTCAGCTGAGAGGCAACCCTCCAGTAGGCACTTGCACCATATGCGTAGGCAAGAAGGACATCGGCTGGAAGCAGCATTTTGGAGTGGTCAGGCCGCTCAACAGCGACCTCTTCTATCAAGGCGAGTGAAATACCAGAAGGGATCTACCTGGACAGCGGCGCCAGCACGCGAACGGACCCCCGCGTAGTCGAGGCGATGCTTCCCTTCTTCACCGAGCAGTTCGGCAATCCCTCGAGCCTGCACTCCTTCGGGAGGCAGGCAAAGGAGGCCGTAAACAACGCCAGATCTGAGATAGCGTCATCGATTGGCGCAAAGCCTGACGAGATAGTATTTACTTCGGGCGGCACGGAGTCCAACAACTTCGCGCTGAAGGGAGTGGCTTTCGCAAACAGGTCGAAGGGCAGGCACATAATAGTGTCTTCCATCGAGCACGACTGCATAATGAACTCCGCGGGCTGGCTGGCCTCGGAGGGATTCGAGGTCACGTACCTGCCCGTGGACAAGTGCGGCATTGTCGATCCTGCGGATCTGGAATCCGCAATCAGGAAGGACACGACTGTAGTTTCCGTGATGCACGCGAACAATGAGATCGGCACGATCGAGCCCATAGCAGAGCTCGGCAGAATATGCGGCGAGCGAGGCGTGTACTTCCATTCCGACGCGTGCCAGTCTTTCGGCAAAGTCCCCGTCGATGTAAATAAACAGAACCTTAACCTGCTTACTATAAACGCCCACAAGATATACGGGCCGAAGGGCGTGGGAGCGCTTTACATACGCGAGGGGACAAAAATCTCGCCATGGCAGCACGGCGGCGGCCATGAGTTCGGGCTCAGGTCGTCGACGGAAAACGTCACAGGCATAGTGGGCTTTGCAAAGGCCGTCGAACTGTGCCGCAAGGAGTTCGATACAGAGGTGCCTAGGCTGACTGGCATGAGGGACAGGATAATAGACAGCACGCTGGCGGAGACCCCTGTCGCATACCTAAACGGCCACAGGACACTCCGCACGCCAAACAACGTGAACCTCGGATTCCATGGCTACGAGGGAGAATCAATAAAGATAATGCTCGACCTCGACGATGCGGGGATAGCCGTATCGACAGGTTCCGCCTGCTCATCGAACCATGCGCAGAGCACTCCGTCGCACGTGCTCAAGGCGATAGGGCTGAACCCAATAGAGATGAGGGGCTCGCTGAGGGTATCTCTTGGAAGGTTCAACACGAAAGAGGAGGTCGACATATTCCTCGAGACCCTGCCGAAGGTGCTGGGCTCCCTCAAGTCCATATCATCGATAAGATAGAACGACCTGATTCCCATGGATTCCACCTGTGCGATACCTGTCGCCTTCATGCCGCAGCCGCTTTTGTGCGATGCTGCATGGGAGATGGCCGCGAAGTTCGGCGGAATCCCCGCGAGCCTTAAAGAGCTAATCCTCTCGCTTGAGGTCGGGCCCAACCTGATCAAGGCAAGCGAGGGCCTCTCCGCGACCTACTGGATAAGGGATTTCCAGCTGGACGAGCGCATCTCACTTTTAGGCAGGTCCACGAACCGCGGAGATGGAGGAGTCTTCTGCAAGATAAATTATAAGGGAGGGATCCTTGAGCCCCTGGCAAAAGACAAGTGCTATCTCCTCCCCGAGGAGCAGCGGGCGGAGGTCATAGTGGATGAGGGCTTCACCGGAAGCGGACCTATTCGGGTGGGAATATGGAACCTCGATAAGAGGCCCATCCTCGATCTGCGAAGGAGGCTGGTTGTCAATACGGATGCCACTCCATACAAGGTCGCACAGACCGCAATCGTTAGCAGGCAGGACGTGCCAAGTGGCGAGGCCCTGACCGCCCTGTCTAGGCACAAGACGCAGATGAAGGACTGGCAGTCCCGCGTCCGTGCATAAGGAATTAAATCCTGAGCGTTTCAGTAATGCTTGCCCGGTAATGCTGATTGTTTTTCGTAGCTTCCGCGATCGTGGGAGGCATCCTGTTCGTTCTTTCTGGCTTTATCGACAACGGATACTCCGCCCAGATGGGGGTGAGCTTCATTATATCATACGCAGCGTACTTCATGGTCCTATATTTCATAAAGCGGTGACGCTTTCCCGAGAGCACGCGGCAAAGTTACAAGCAAAGCTCTATATAGGAGGACATATAATATTTACCATATACTTATGATAGGAAACTGCTACTGTTCCTTATTTTTGGTGTTTGTTTGACAGAATTTAGAGAAATGGCTCTGAAAACAGAGCTCGTGGAATCATTGAAGAGAATGGGCTTTGTTAATGCTACTGAAGTGCAGGAAAAGAGCATCCCCGAGGTCCTGCAGAGGAAGAACGTCATAGTGCGTGCGAGGACTGGAACCGGAAAGACAGGCGCGTTCATGGTCCCCATATTCCAGATGATAGGCAGGTCGAAGAATGTCGAGGCGCTTGTCATAGTGCCCACGCGAGAGCTTGCCCTGCAGGTGTCCACTTTCGCACAGAAGGTCGGAAACCCCCTTCACATTTATACGACTACGATATACGGAGGTGCATCGATAAACCTCCAGATGCAGTCTCTTCGATCATGCCCCAACGTAGTTGTCGGCACTCCTGGAAGGCTCATCGACCTGTACAAGAGGGGCGCGCTGAATCTGGACGCAGTGCGCTTCATAGTGCTCGACGAGGCGGACCTCATGCTGGACATGGGATTCATAACCGATGTGGAGTACCTCCTCTCGAAAACCCCCTTTGAAAAGCAGACGCTGCTGTTTTCAGCAACGATGCCCAGGGAGATAGTAAGGATGACTGAGCGCTATGCCAACGGAAAGATCGACAGGATAATCGTGGGCGAGGAAGAGGACATTACAGTAAGCACGATAAAGCACCTTTACGCGCTGGTGCCAAGCAGGCTGAAGTTCGCCGCGCTCCTTGCATACATAAAGGAATACTCTCCAAGGAAGGCGATAATTTTCGCAAGGACAAAGTTTGAGGCGAACTCGATTCACCGCGTGCTGCTCAGCCAGAGCTACGAGGCTATACTTCTTCACGGCGGCCTGACCCAGGCAACGAGAGAAAGGTCTCTCGGTTCATTCAAGAAGGGGGCCCAGTTCATGGTCGCGACCAACGTGGCCGCAAGGGGCCTTGACATAGCTGACGTAACCGACGTCATAAACTTCGGCGCCCCTGAGGAGGCAAACGTTTACATACACCGGGTCGGAAGGTCTGCGCGAATGGGCAAGGAAGGCAGGGCCATGACGATAGCAGATCCCGAGCAGAAGCGGGAGATAAGGGACATAGAGGACTCGGCCAACATAAATATGTCGAAGATCGATCTGGACGTCGAGCCGTTCAGGAATCTCCCGCTTCCAATCCGCGCTCCTGACCGCGAAAGGAGATTCGGCGGAGGACGAAGGGGCGGCTTTGACGACACGAGAGGCGGAGACCGCGGCGGAAGCGAGCACGGCTCCGGAAGCAGGGGCGGATCCAGGGGCCACGGAGGACGCAGGCCGTTCCGCAGGTTCTGATTATTCAATAAGCCTAAAAACCTATCCATTCCATTTAACCCAAGGTGGATTGGATGGATTTTGTTAGGATAGGCATGATGAGCGACATCCCCAAGGGCGGAATGAAGGGATTTGTGATAGACGGTAAAAAGATACTCGTCGCAGAGGTGGACGGCAAGTACTACGCGATGGATTCCGTCTGCAGCCACATGAAGGGCCCCCTTGAGAAAGGCACGCTCGCAGGCAAGGACATCCAATGCCCGTGGCATGGTTCTATTTTTGATGTGACTACGGCGAAGGTCGTAGGTGGGCCCGCGATGCGGGATCTTGTGAGCTACGAAGTCAAGAGCGAGAACGGCGAGGTTTTCGTGAAATTATAAATTTGGTTTTGGGGTGGGCAAATGGCAAAATCTCTAATAGTGTACGTTTCGGTTCATCACGGTAACACGAAGAGGGTCGCGAGTGCGATTTCCAAGGTGCTGGGTGCCCGGCTGCTGGAGCTTGATAAAGCAAGCGTCCGCGCCCTGAAGGACTATGGACTTCTGGGCTTCGGGTCGGGGATATACCACGGAAAGCACAGCGCGGACCTGTTGAAGTTCGTGGACAAACTCCCGGACGCCAAGGGCAATCGTGCGTTCATATTCTCCACGTCCGGAGGCTCCGACAGGAATAACCACGCCGCGCTCAGAAAGAAGCTCATTGCCAAGGACTTCGAGGTGGCGGGAGAATTTAACTGCCCCGGCTTTGATACGTACGGTCCCCTGCAATTGATCGGGGGAGTCAACAAGGGCAGGCCCGATGCGAAAGACCTTAGGCGCGCCGCCGAGTTTGCCAAGGGGCTCAAGAGCAAGAGCTGATCTTAACAGCCATCCGCCGATACGGTTAACAATAAAAACACCAAAGCACAAGCAATTAATCAGGCGATTTCATGGTTGCGGAAAAGATTGACAAGGTAGCTTGGATATGCATCAAGGACGGCAAAGTTTTGTGTGCCAGATCGAAGGGCAAGGACGTCTTCTACATGCCTGGAGGAAAGAGGGAAAAGGGCGAAACCGACTCTCAGGCACTCATAAGGGAGATAAAGGAGGAGCTGACCGTCGACCTTGTGCCCGACTCGCTCAAGCACATGGGCATCTTCGAGGCTCCTGCACATGGCAAGCCGGAGGGAACGATGGTCCAGCTCAAGTGCTACGTCGGCGACTACACCGGTAACATAAGAGCGGACTCGGAGATAGCCGAGGTCGCATGGCTGGGTTTCGGAGACAAGAACAAGCTGTCGGTGGCCGGACAGGACGTCCTCGACTGGCTCAAGCACTGGAACCTTATAAGGTAGTCCCCGGTACGGAAGCTAATTCAAGCTTCGCTTCGTTACCTTCAGCAGTAGGCGAAAATATGGAGCACAGGGAGCTGGCGTTCGTTTTGATAATGCTGATAATCACGATCGGCATATACGGAATATACTGGCTGGTGAAGACGAGGAGGGAGATGGTCGACCGCGGAGCGGACATACCGACGACCTTCCTGATAATCATACCGATAGTGAACATCTTCTACATATACAAATGGTCGATGGGAGCCGCGGAGGTGACCCGGAGCGATGACGCGTTCGGCTACATAGTGTTCCTGCTTTGGCTCGTGCTTTTCCCGGCGGCTTTCCTGGTCGCGCAGGACAAGTTCAACGCAGTTAAGGAAACGAAGGGCAGGAGAAGGTAGCTAGACTACCTGCCTTCTGATCTGGTGGACGACCGACATGAGTCTTCTTACCCTGTCTGAGTCCACCTGATTTTCGGTTATCCCTCCCGCCTTCAGGCTCGTTCCCACGATCGCCCCGTCCGCCAGGGGAAGCAGCTCCTCCACATTGCTCTCGTCGAGGCCGCTTCCTATGAATACTGGAGTGTCCCTGCAGACCGCATTGACCTTGTACAATTTTTCTTTTGGCGTCTTGGCGCCGGTAATGCTGCCAGTCACAACAAGGGCGTCCGCCCCGTTCCGTATGGCTTCCATGGCAGACGTCTCCAGCGTCTTGGTTATCGGCTCGGTCCAGTAGTGCTTCGTCTGGAGGTTGACGACAAGCGCCACGTCCTTAAGCCCCATGTCCTTTCTTGCCTGCATGACCTTCAAAGGATCGATCTCGATCACGTTGTTGCCGTAATAGCTGGTCTTAAGCTTGTCCACAAAAGTATCCAGTTGCACGAAGTCCGCTCCAGATACCTTGGCGACCTCAAACGCGATCTCGTACTCGAACGGCAGCACGTTCACGCCAGTTGGCATGTTGGCTATCTTCGAGACCTCGCGCATGATCTCTATCATGGGCTCCTTTGCCACGTACCCGTCCAGGTTCCAGTTTTCAAAAAGCAGCCCGTCCACTCCGCCACGTATCAGTTTTTCTGAGTCGGCGATCGCGGCGTCCTTGGTGCGCTCGATGTCGCCGCAGTCCTGCATGTGCACCATCGCAATTATCGGTTTCGACGTATCGAACGTTTTTGTTATGTCCAGCATTTAATCCCATCCTCGCTTCCAATAGCATTTGAGTTTTGTCATATTTATGTGTTAGTCGCGTCGAGTCGCACTGCGCCAAGTTCCTCGCACGCGTCGACCCATCTGCCGAGATGCCTGCCGCAGTACCTGATGAATTCGGTGCTTCCTCTGAAAGACAGCTCGTCTGCGATGCGTCTTGCCAAGTCACCGAAACCGCTTCCCGATACTTCAATATCGTCAAGGTCTCTTGAGAACTCCTCGTTTGACTCGTATCCTGGCGCTTCTAGAAGCAGGTCACCGAAAGTGCTTCTTGGCCATTTGTTGTGCTCGCAAAGGGGGAATCCGTTCACGATGCGGCCTCTGATATGGTCGATGCATTTTTTCGCCACTAGGCCAGACCAGATGTCGTCGTATCTTCCTATTCCGTAAGGATTGTCGTCCATCGGGAACTGGTAGAATGCGGGTATTATGTCCCTCCTGAACGCGAGGTTCATCGAGCAGACTGTCTGGAAGTTCCCCCTTGCTACTGTGAAGTTTCTGTCGAAGTCACCGCGTTCCAGGCGCGT
>CABMGC010000057.1 GCA_902385515.1 uncultured archaeon | reverse complement strand
CTCTACGCGGTCGATGCGAAGAAAAAGATGAAGCTCAGCAAGACGTACGAGCTCAAGGACGGCGACGTCATAAAGATTGTGAGCGCCGCGAAGTGACTTGCGGCGGCGCTGCCTAGCGGCCTCTCACGCAATTTCTCATGCGCTCGATTACCCTGTCCTTGCCGTCTATCGCGACGATCTTCCCGTTCTTTACCTGGTTCCCGTTCTCAGTTACGATCGAGGCGGGCCCGCCGCACAGGTAGTACCTGAGGCTCGCCTCCTTTGCGGCAAGGAATTGATGGCCGTCCATTATCTCGTATTCTGTGCCCTTCTTGCCGGAGTGCCATACGTTGCCGGCTATCATGTAAAACTCGCCCGAATGGCCGAGCCTCGCAGAGAGAGTATTTTTTATTACTTTTACGGTAACGCCCCTTTGCAAAAATTCGTCTATGAACAGCAGCGGCGCGTCGGGGTTCTTCTGCACGGTGCGGACGTCGTCCTCGAGCATGTAGACCTTGCCGGCCATCTGGCTTCCGTCGCTGAACTTCTTCTTGGAGTACCAGCCTGTCGAGTACCCCGGGTATATCACTTTCTCGATCCCGTACGCGTCCCTAAGGTAAGGATACGCCCATCTTGCCGCTTCGTAGCCACCCGACATCACCACCGCGGCGATGGTGTTTTTGGGCAGCTGGGCGGGGGCCATCGTGAAGCAGTCGGTAAATTCCGAATCTTTTAGCCCTTTCCTGAGCAGGCCGACCAACTCGGATTTCTTCTCTTGCATCGCCGGATCAAATACGCCTACCCACGCCCGCGACACGCCTTCGTACTCATGCAACCAATTACCTCCAATCAAATTCTAAAAGACGCTCCTGCGCACGCACTTTCTCGCGAGCGCCTTCATGAAACCGCCCTGGTCCACTTCCACTATCTCGCCGTCCTTGACAATGTTGCCGTTCTCGGTTACGATCTCCCTGGCCTCCGTTAGGCGGGCGTATGTTTCGAAGAACACCGGCATCCTCTTGTTCATGAAATCCTCGCAGCGCATCACCTCGCACTCGAATTCCCCGCCATCCGTCCTGCGCCATTTGTTGGCCGCAAGCAGATAGAATTCTCCGGAGTGTCCCAGCCTTTCCGATAGCGTGCGCGTCATTGTGCCGACGGTTGCGCCAGTCTGCAGCACGTCGTCTATGAAGAGCAGTGGGGCGGTAGGGTTTTTCTGCACTGTGCGGATGTCGTCCTCGAGCATGTAGACCTTTCCCTCCATGGGACTACCGTCCTTGAACTGCTTCTCGGAGTAGAACCCTGTGGAGTATCCAGGGTATATGAACTTGTCGACGCCGTACGCATTGGAAAGGTCTATGCGCGTCTCCTGCGCCACGGCATAGCCGCCAGACATCAGCACGGCCGCGATCGTGTTTTTTGGCAGCGCTTCGGAAAACAGCTTGAAGGTTCTGCGCGGCTCGAATGTCGCAGGCGTAACGTCGCTGAGCCCTGCCCTGAGCAGGCGGGCCAGTTCAGACTTGTCTTTCTCAACGGCAGGATCAACCAAGTCTATCCACATCTGCTTGGCGCTGACGTAGTCGTCGCATGCAGGGCAGGTTTTCACAGTACCGTACAAATTCACACCGTGATTTGACGGCAAGCAAAGCGCCAGGGGCGGCTTTGAAATGCCGGATCTCTGGATTTCATCGGGCTTTCCCCATATATAAGTGTTGATGAAAAAAGCATGGCCGCGATTTTCTCCAGGATTCGTCAATGCGCATCCCTCTGTACGTTTTTCATTCAGGTGTTTTGTCAGCAGTATATGAAAGTAGTCGTTAAAATCATCGGTAATTTTATATTCTTTGAAACTTGAATACGTGCATGAAGAAGACCTTGTCCGCCATTGATAGGGTAGAGAAATACAAAAGGGAGATGACTGACACTCTGGTAAACATAGTTGGGATAAAAGCCGTCTCCCCGGAGAGCGGCGGCGAAGGCGAGGGGAAGCGAGCGGATTTCCTGGAAGGCATGCTGAAGGAATGGGGTCTAAGGCCAAAGAGGTACGAATACTTAGATGACAATAACGTTAAGAGGCCCAGCCTGGTCGTGAAGTATGGCGACAAAAATAGGACGGTCTGGGTCATGGCGCACACAGATACCGTAGGGGAAGGCGAGCGGAGCATGTGGAAGACCGACCCTTTCAAGGGCATCTTTAAGGGCGGGAAAGTTTACGGCCGGGGGTCGCAGGACGACGGCCAAGGCATAATCGCTTCCATGTACGCGCTAAGGGCGCTGGTGGAGGAGAATTCCCCTATGCGCTACAGCTTCGGCCTGGCCCTGGTGGCGGACGAGGAAATCGGCAGCGGTTACGGGTGCCAGAAGCTCGTTAAGGAAAACATATTCAAGAAGGGGACATGTTCATAGTCCCTGACGACGGCGCGCCAAAAGGGGATAAGATTGAGATAGCTGAGAAAAGCATATTGTGGCTCAAGGTAACGGTGAAAGGAAAACAAGCGCACGCCAGCGTGCCAGAAGAAGGCCTCAACGCGTTCAGGGAAGCGGCAAAATACGCTCTTGAGGCGGACGCATACCTGCATAAGAAATACATAAGAAAAACTGAGTTGTTCCCAAACGGTTCGACCTTCGAGATGACAAAGCACGAGAAGAACGTGGAAAACATCAACATATTGCCGGGGGAGGAGGTATTCTACATAGACTGCAGGATACTGCCCGAGTACGACGTCGCCAAGGTCGCGGGCGAGCTCAGGAGGATCGGCAGGAAATATCGCGCGAAAATAAAGGTTGAGGAGGTGAACAAGGAGAAGTCGGGAGCTACCTCTGCAGATTCTGAGATTGTTAACGTGCTTAAGAAATCGATAAAAGAGGTCCTGCACCAGGATGCCAGATTGGTGGGCATCGGGGGAAGCACTATGGCAGGCGTAGTAAGGAAAGCTGGTTTTGATGCGGTGGCATGGGATGTGGAAAAGACGGTCGCACACCAGCCGAACGAATGCATGCCAATGGAAGACGTCGTCAAGACTGCGAAGGTCCTCGTCCGCGTATTCACAGAATAGTGAAAATCAGAAAAGGTTTCTAATTATCGTCTTCAAGATCACGAACCCGTCACCGAAGGTCGTAAGCTTGCCCTCGCCCGCCGCCCTCTTCTTCTCCGTGCTGGGTATCTCGATTATCTTGAGGCCCTTCTTCACGGCCTTTATGTTTATCTCGGTCTCTATGCCAAATCCCACCTCTTCCAAGTCGAGTTTCGCAAAAGCGCTCTTCCTGAAGCTCCTATAGCCGTAGCACAGGTCGGTGTAGTTCGCGCTGAAGAGCGAGTTCACCATGAAGACGAAGAACTTGTTGCCGAACACCCGAAGGGAGGATATGTCTTCTGAGCCTCCGCCCATGAGGAAGCGCGAGCCTGTGCAAAGGTCGTAGCCGATGTCTATGGCGTCTATCAGTAGCTTGAGCTCTCTTGGCTCGTTGGACAGGTCGGCGTCCATCGAGACAAGTATCTCTCCCTTTGCGGCGCCGAGGCCCCTTATCAGCGCCGAGCCCTTGCCAAGTTCGTCGTACATCACCTTCGCCCCCATCCGCCTGGCGACATCCGCTGTGCGGTCCCTGCTGTGGCCGTCGACGACTATCAGCTCATAGTTGTAGCCAGACATCTGGCGCTTGACGCCCGAAAGGACCGGCCCCATGTTCCTTTCCTCGTTCAGGGCGGGAATGACTATCGACACCAGCTTTCCGCTCGCGAGAAGTTTTCCTTTGGGCATGCGCTTATCACTGATGATTGTCTTAATAAATATTGAAAGCACATTCTATTTAAAGGGTTCAATGACAGGCATCAAACTCGCGGGGCTGGCGCTTACCGCGCTAAGGAGCAACTTTGCCCAGCTCAAAAGGCCGTACAAGCTCACTTTCGCGGTCACTTACAAGTGCCAGTCGCGCTGCCTCATGTGCAACATATGGAAGACTAAGCCTGAAAACGAGCTCACGCTGCAGGAAATACGAGAGTTTGCCAGAAAGAACACCGGCTTTAGGTGGATCGAACTGACAGGAGGGGAACCGTTCCTTAGAAACGACATAGTCGACATAGTCAAGGCGTTCCGCGAGGCGTGCAAGGGTCTGTACATCATTACGATACCGATAAACTCCCTGTGCGACAGCGACATGCTCGAAAGGAAGATAGGGCAGATCCTCGACGCTGGCGTGCCGCGCCTGTCGATAACACTAAGCCTCGACGGGTACCGCGAGCTGCACGATCGGCTCAGGGGCGTGCCAGGCAACTTCGACAGGGTGATGAACATGGCGAGGAAGCTAAAAGAGATACAGACGAGGCGCAAAAACCTTTTCTTCGTCTTCGGCTACACGATGAGCAAGTACAACGAGGGCATGCTGGAGCGCACTTACGAAAGCGTCCGTAAGGAGCTACCGCACGTGACCTGTGACGACTTCCACGTAAACCTCGGCCAGTCGTCGGAGATGTACTACAGGAACACCGACGCCAGCATAAATCCGGAAAGGGCCGAGATCGCAGGAGAGCTTGGCTGGCTGATAAAGAAGCGCAGGTTCCAGATCGGCGCGATACCTCTTATCGAGGGAGTGTTCCTAAAGAAACTTGTCGATTACGTCTCGACAGGAAAGCTGCCCATGAAGAGCAGGTGTCTCGACGCGTCGCTGTTCATTGACAACCAAGGCAACGTATTCCCGTCGATCATGTGGAACAGGAAGATAGGCAACATCAGGGATTCTGGCGGCGACCTCTCAAAGATGTGGCACGGCGGCGAAGCGGAGAGCGTGCGCAAGGACGTACGCGAGGGCAGGGAGCCCACTGCGTGGACGGCCTGCGAGGCGTACCAGGCGATAGTCGGCAACGTCTGGAGTTTTTTTAGCAGGTGAACGACGAGACGGCGATCTTGCCGAAGAACGATCCTCTCATGCACATTTTTTAACCTATCCGGCGCAATAATGAATAAACGCGTGAACTAATGTACATCCTTGGACTATGGGACGGCCACGATTCCGGCGCTGCGCTTTTGGAGGACGACAAGATAGTCTTCGCTTCCAACGAGGAGAGGTACACCAAGCGCAAGCTTGAGATAAAATTCCCCTACAACTCCATAAACGCGGCCCTCTCTTACGCCGGCATCAAGCCGGCCGATGTCGACGCCGTCGCATTTCCTACGACGGAATTCGCGAAGACCCTTTCGAGGGTGTTTCCGCAGCAGCAGGAGGCATACTACAAGTTCAGGAGAAGGAAGATGCTTAGGCCAAGGGCCGAGGCGCTGATGCACAACGCGAAGTACGCCATGACTGGCCTGGGCGTGCTGCCGCTGTGCGGTACGATAAGCAAGGCGGTCGTGGCCGACAAGCTAAGGCGCATAGGCTTTGAAAAGTTCAAGCTCTACGGGATAGACCACCATTCCGCGCACGCCGCCGCAACCGCATTCACATCCGGCTTCAAGAAGTCGCTTGTTGTGACCATCGACGGCCTGGGAGACGGGCTCAGCGGATCGGTCAGCGTTCTCGAGAAGGGCGAGCTCGAGCGAAAGCATGCGGTCAGCGCAAGGAACTCCATAGGAGTCTTCTACGAGCAGGTCACAAACATCGTCGGGATGCGGGAGCTCGAGGACGAGGGCAAGGTCATGGCAATGGCCTGCTACTCCTACCCGTTCCCTTTCGAGGACAACAGGCTCAGGGACTTCTTCAAGGTCGAAGGGCTCGACATAATCGCGAAGTATTCGCCGATAAGGCAGTACGACATGCTGGGGCGGATCGCGTGGTCGATGCCGCGGGAGCAGTTCTCATACATGGCCCAGCAGCTGCTTGAGCACGTCATGGTCGAGTTCATCGGCAACGCCGTATCGCACTACAAGATAGGAAGCGTGGCGATGGGCGGCGGGACGCTCTCCAACGTGAAGGCCAACATGCAGGTGCGCGGCATAGAGGGCCTGAAGGAGTGGTCGATATTCCCGCACATGGGCGACGGCGGCATAGCGCTCGGCGCGGCCATGCAGGCCAATTACGCCCTCAACGGGGTTTCCGCGTACGATTTCGACGGCGCGTACCTCGGGGACGAGTTCGACGAGACGCACGTTGAGCAGGCCCTTAGAAAGGAGAAGTGGCTGAGCTTCGAGCGGGACACCAACAAGTGCTCGCACGCGGCCGAGCTCATAAGCGACGACGATTACGTGTTCTGGTTTCAGGGAAGGATGGAGTACGGGCCGAGGGCTCTTGGCAACAGGAGCATACTCGCAAAAGCCGGCTCGGATAGCGTTAAGGAGAAGCTGAACATGTACGTGAAACAGAGGGAGTGGTACCAGCCTTTCGCGCCTTCGATGCTCAGCGAGGAGGCGCCGCGGCTGCTCGACGAGATAAAGGGCCGCGACAAGTTCATGACGATGGCCTACAAGGTCAAGCCAGGCAAGGAGGGCCTTCTGAAGTCGGTGATCCACATAGACAACACCGCCAGGCCGCAGATGGTAGGGGACGAGAACCCGAATTACCGCGGCCTTCTTAGGAATCTTGTGAAGCTGGAGGGTCACGGCGTCGTGCTGAACACGAGCTTCAACATACACGGCATGCCCATAGTCCTGAGCCCCGAGGACGCAATCGGCACGATGAAAAAGACCAAGACCAAGCACATGTTCATAGAAGGTTTCTACGTGGAGAACAAGGAGGCTTGACATGTTTCTGGGATACTTCATAACCGCAGCAGTCATCGCCTCGTTCGTGCTGCTTGTCGCTTCCGCGGTCCGCTGCAGGGACGACATTCGCGACGTCCTGTCGAAGTTCGTCGACAGGTACTCACTTGCCGTACTTGCCTGCGCGCTCGCGTTCTTCATAATCTTCGCGCTTACCCAGGTCAGCGCGGTGGAGCAGCTTTACTTTGACGAAAACATATACCAGGGCATAGCGATGAACATACTGGCGCACGGCAATTCGCTGTGGTGCCAGTCGGGCACTGCATATGTAGGCAGCTGCCAGATAAACCAAGTCTACCACGATCCCGTGGGCTGGTCGGTGTTCATCGCGGCGGCGTTCGCCGTATTCGGCATAGGCACCGGCACCGCGTACTCGCTGGAGCTCTTGGCTGGCGCGCTGTCAATAGTGGGCGTTTTTCTCCTCGCGGGCGCGCTGTTCGAGAAGAGACACATAGCGTCCGTCGCTGCGCTCATAATGGCGCTGATGCCGCCGCTTTTCATATGGTCAAGAACGCAGGCGGACATAGACCTGCCTTTCATGATGCTCGCCGCCTTTGCGTTCTTCTTTTTCGTCGTCTTCTCGAAGCGCAGGAGCCTAAGGACCCTTGCCATGTTCATGTTCTGCCTGTCGCTAGTCGCATACATCAGAATAGAGGCCATACTGCTGGTCGGCGTCTTCGCGGTGCTCGTCGTGTTCTCGGGGGGCCGGGAGCTGCGGAAGGCGGTGGGAAGAAACGTGAAGGAGATCATGCACACGCTCGGCTACGATACCAGGGCCATCTCGCTCCTCATGGCGTTCATGTTGCTTCTTTTGCCGCAGATATACTACCTCTCGCTGCAGATGGCCAACCCGAGCTATGGCCAGCCG
>CABMGC010000056.1 GCA_902385515.1 uncultured archaeon | reverse complement strand
GATTTTAATAAACTTAATAATTTAGTAAATTACTAAGGCAAACCGTATCGAGAGACCACTGCATCTTTCTCTAGCTGGCTTTTGCAGTAAGTGTAGCTATTTGTGCGTATTGCACTTTTGCAGTAGAATTTCCTATTGGTGTACAATAGCCTTCTCCTCCATTTATGCTCGTTACACCACTAGCAGTGGTGAAACAAACCCAAATTGCGCCAGATGTTGCCGTACCTAATGCGATGCTTGAGGCAGATGCTGGCAAAATATTTCCTCTTGTGAATACTTGCATACCTGAAGGTAGCGAGTAATTTCGGGCGCTACTATCAGAGCTGTTTATTGGGCTAAATTTGACTTTGGGAATATCTGCCACTATATCGGTTCCTTGAGGTGCATACGCAATTCCCCAAGCGGTCCAATTTGTTCCAGTGTTCTGACCTAAACTGACAATTAAGTTACCTGTCGTATGGCTATAAGCAAGCCCACCGCAATAGAACCCTGACCCGGCTATGCAAGTAGTGCCTTGAAGAGTACTCGGCCCTTCAGTGCTAGTCAATTGGATAAATAAACCAAAAGCTAGGAGAAACACACATAGCAGAACAGCGCTCATCACCAGTGCTTTCACTCTTTTAATTTTGAACTTATAAGATATTAGGGCGGATGATGTCACTATTGGCCATAACGTCATGAGCGCAAAAGTAGCAACTAGCGCAGTAAGTTCGAATAAGTTTTGAGCGGTAGCTATTACATCAAAAAGCATTGACATGGCAAGCACAATTACTATTGCTGCAGTAATAAACGCAAGCGGGAACGCTCCATAAAGGAAGCATTCCAGTAAATCAAAAAAGCGCTTGTAAGGGACCTTGAATGCCAGGCCGAGTAAAGTCACGAACACTGTAGATATGGCGATAAATATCGGAGCAAACAAAAGCACAACGGTAAAAACAGAAGTAACGAACTCGAATAACTGAGCTGAAGCTACTGCAGCGGCGTAATTGGGGAGCGACGAGTAAAGAATGGGTGCTACTACAAAAGAAATGAGAATGGAAACAAGTGAGAGAATATAATAATAGACCAGCGCACGTGGAAGCCCCCACTTACCTGATGGAATTACTGCGGATGGTTTGAAAATAATATCGAATATGAATCTTATTTCTGAAAATATTCCCTTTTCACTTCCCAAAGAATCCCTGTTTATTGCTTTATGTCCAAGCTTAAAAGTCTTCCTGCAATAAGAGACCATTGCACCTTTCGGCACGACCTCTCAGGCAATGGGCTGCTTGAGAAACCTCTTTCGAATCAAAAAGCTCGGAGATGAGAAGTCATCAATCTGCCGCGTACTCCCGCCTTTACCTATTTTTGAAGTACAGCGCCAAAAGAAGCATCGAGCCACAAGCGGTCACAATCCAGGGCGAACCTGCCAGCAGCAAAACTATGGAGTACGCCGGATAGAAGTAGACCGCGGCGATGATCGGGGTGATCAGCCCGTTCGCCAAAAAGAAAAGCCTGTTCCACCGCTGGAGTCCCCTGTTCTCGAAAGCGGGAAAGGCGAACAGCGTAGCCATCCCCAGGAAGATGTATCCCAGTCCGTCAACGGTCCAGAAAAGCGAATGGGGCGTAACGGTGAGGACAGGATTCGTGACGCCGTAGGGTATGACCGCGGTGAGCTGGACAACGTACACGAGGGTCACGTAAGTAGCGTACATCGCGGCAAAGACGACCGCGGCGTGGCTCCAGAACTTCTTCTCATTCGAAACCGAGTGGTGGAACGCCAGCAGGGCTATGAGCAGCGGCGTCGCTATGAAAAGGGAGAATCCGAATATCAGTACCGCACCGAATGAAAAGCTTACGATTCCAAGGACTTGCAGGACTTGGGAGGCGGAATATCCTACTGCCGCAACAAACGCCGTGAGCGCGGCCCAGAAACCGACGGTCAGATGTGCGCCCCGTTTCATTAAAACACTGATGCTATATGCGACCTGGGTTTTTTTAACCCTTCGCGGAGGGCGCCTCCGCAGCTCACTTTCTGGCGAGCGCGATCAGCTCCGTAACGTCGTTGCCGCTCAGTTCGGCCTTCATGACCTTGACCAATTCTTCCTTCTGCGCGGATGTGACACCCTTCCTGTTCTTGAAATACTCCTCGAAGAACGTCTTGGTGCGAAATGCCTTTAGCTTCGTTTCCTCCAGGGTGTTCATCGCTTTTTCTACGTCCTTGGCTATGCTCCTTGGATCGGCCGACGATATGCTGTCGAAGTCGACCACCGCGCCGTCCGCCGCGATGTTATGGCTTGTGAGATAGCCGTGCGCGAAGCCGAGGTTGTGAATTATCGCAACGTTCCTTGCGGACTCCCGCATCAGCATATTTGTATACTCCCGTATACCAAGGCCGCGCTCATTCGCCGCCGACATGTAACTGTAGTAATCCATGTCAACGACCCTTGCAATCTCGCTGAAGCCCTTGAGATACAGGACCGGGACGAACTTGCATTGGCGGTCGCGGCATTCCCTCGTTTCCGGCAAAACTCTCCCTTTCACTGCCTCATCCAGGGTTACGTGCTTGCCATCTATCGACAGGACGCCGCCTAGCTTTATCAGTGCCACGGGCACGGTGGTGTGCATCCCGTTGCGCAAAAACAGGTTGCTGCATTCCCAGTCGTGGAGGGCGTTCTGCGTTCGTTCCATGCCGAAGACCGCCTCGCTGTCGAAGACGTTGAAATAAACAGGTTTTTTGCAGATGCCTCCGTTCTTGCTCTTTTTCGGTATTCCCACCCCCTTGAAGGCGAGATAGTCATAGGCATTGCCGTACCTGTCAGCGAACTTCACGTTTAACGAGAGCACGCGGCTGTGATTGTATAGCCCTTTGAGCTCAAGCCCCTGATTTGCCTTGCTGTCGCTCCAGTTTACCATGACTGACAGTCTCCTGTCTATCTCGTCCGCTTTCAAAGGCAGGTTCGGCAGCACGCGCCTATTTAGCTTCATGAGTTTGCCGTCCACCTGGGAGACGGGTTGGTCGAAGAACTTGTCGGACATGACTGGCATTATCGACATCGGCCGAACTGCGGGAATCTGTGCCTTTGTGGTCTGGCCCTCTGGCTGCCGCTTTGCTGCCCCCGTCCCATTTCCTGCGTAATTGGTGCGATTTGTCCCGCTGTTCACTTGCTTCAATGATTTTCCCGTACTCCCCGGTCCTTCAATCCATCATCAAAGTTGTCCGATGCTTAATATTCGTTGGCTTTAAACTGGGCATCGGCAATAGGGACGGAGAACTGAAGACCGCCGAACCAGGCCCCGCCGCCGCGCTGTGCAACCTAATTGTGCAACCTTTTTATTCCTGAGCGTTGATAGGGATTGGATTGCATGGTGTTCGCAAAAGACGTGTCGAGAAGCTTCAGGCTGCTGCTAAGGCCTTCAAAGGAGTCTTCCGGGAAGATGAAACTGGTAGATTCCCTCAAGTTCTACTACTCCGCGTCCCTTATCCCGCTCCTGCTCATCATGGTCGTCGCGTTCCTTAGGATAAACTACGGCCCTCACATAAACTTCATCAAGCTCTTCCCAATGGCATACTCGACATCGGTCACCATGGGCGTCGGCGCGGTGGTCGTCGCGCTCGCCCTGCTGTACGTCTGGGTCCTCGTGCCCATCGGGTTCTTCATAGACGCGGCGATATACCAGGTCGTGGGCAAGAACTTCCTTAGGCTGTTCAAGGGAAGCTTCGAGAACTCCTTCTCGGCGGTGACGTTGGGCTCCATGCCGATGGTGCTCCTCGGCTGGCTGATCCTGGTCCCCGGGGTGAACGTGCTCGCCTTTGCGGTCCTGCCAGTGTGGTCCCTAGTGGTGCTCATAATCGCTCTCTCGGCCCAGCAGAAGATAACCAGGCTCCAGGCGATAGGCACGATGGTGGTTACGGCCTTCCTTGCTTTTATGACCGTAATGCTCCTGATCTACGGGGCGCTTCTGGGATCGGGCGCACTGTACTCTTACATGCTCGGGTGATTGGCAGAAGATGGCGCCGTGCCTGTGTGCATGGCGCTTTAGCCCGGCCATCCTTGCGGCCGCACAGGCTTTCAGATGAGCCCTAGCGAACTCAGCGGAATCATAAGGATGGTCAGCGCTATCGCCGTGTCGAAGTTGTCGTCAATCTGGTGCGGCAGGCTCTCTACCACCGCGGCGACCAGCGCGATCGCGACTGGCGCGGGCCCTATGCCCAAAAGAAGGAAGGACAGCAGGAGCGCGGACAGGAAGTACGCAGCGGTGCCGACTACGCTCTTGTTCCTGTTGTAGAAGAGCTTCGCACGGCCGTATCTCATGCCGATTATGGTCGCGACCGCGTCGCCTATGAATATCGCGGCGATGACGGCGCCCGCCTCCCTCAGGTCCAGGAAGGTTATGGCGACGAGGGAGCCTATCGCAAGCCACATCGCGCCCTGCCCGAAGACCACGTTCTTGCGCTCGAAATAGAAGAGGAGCTTGGACAGGTTGGATTCCCTGTGGAACAGGGCGTAGTTGCTAACCACCGAGCCTGCCAGCATGGCCCCGATCATGAAAAGCCTAGTGTAGTCGTAGTTCGCAAATATGAGGACCGCGATCAGCGCGGCGCCGATGACTATCTGCACCATGTCCCTCCGTTCCTCCCTCAGCTGGCTTCCCAGCTTGCCCGGCCTTAGGAAGGCCGGGGAGACGCTCAAAAAGCCCAGAAGCACGGCCAGGGCCAGCGTTGACGGCAGGCCTGCGAAGAAGACTACGTAGGCTGCGGCCATGGCTGAAAAGGCGTAATTCACCTTGGACCCGTAGGTTGACGCTACGCAGTTGAACAGCACCGTGCCCAGGAGCACCGTGGCTGCGTCCACCTTTAGATAAGAGGACAGCAGGAAACCGACGAACATGAAGGCAAGCAGGTATGACGCGCTGTTCTCCCGCTTCGAAGTAATGACCCCGTAGGCGAAGAAGGCGGCAATGGCGATGAATATCAGGTAGGCCATTTTCACACGATGTAGATTACCCAGGCGGCAATTATAAACGTAGCTATTATCAGAATGGGGGTTACGAATTTCAGTATCCTCTTGACCTCCGTGCTCGTCCTCTCTATGAGCGCGTCGGCGTCGCTGCCCCAGACCGCGAAGCCGCTCACGCCCGCCGCCGCGTAGGCGTACTTAACCGGCTCCATGTCGTACAGCGCCTTCTGCAGCATCGAGTCTATGACAGGCAGCATCCGCTCGGCGCTGGTGTGCCTTCCAAGGGAGTTGCTGGCCGTGAGGCTGAGGGAGTTTATTGAGTGAGTGTCGGTGGTGCCCACTTCCAGTTCAAGCCCGAACTTCTCCCTTGCGTGCTCGATGATTCTGTTCCTGAACCCTGGCAGCATGTTGTTTGCGTCGAAGTATATTATTCCGTATTTCCTCTTCCCGAAGCCGAAGACGCACA
Organism: uncultured archaeon; assembly: GCA_902385515.1. Taxonomy (GTDB): domain Archaea; phylum Micrarchaeota; class Micrarchaeia; order Micrarchaeales; family CABMGC01; genus CABMGC01. The sequence continues at coordinate 3,616 of CABMGC010000056.1, read as the reverse complement.
CGCTGGTGTATCCCTCGCCCATGTCCTTGGGGTTGCCAAGCAGCTTCTTCAGCCTGCTGTACGCGGAGCCGCAGCGGACCGCCCTGCGGGACCTGCCGGTTGCGGCCTCGGCTATGGCGGCCTCGTAGGACCTTATGTGCGGATTACCCGCGTGCACCTCCTCAAGGTCCTTGGGCCTTGCGGACTCGAACCTGGAGTTGTGGGCGTCGACGAGAAGCACCCTGCGGCCTTTGGCCTCGGCGATATTCAGGAGCCTCCGTCCGACATCCCTGTCCATGTCCTCGGTGACCTCCGGCGCCCGGGTAAGGAGAATGACGGAAGCGTTCCCGATGCCGATGTCGATGGCCCGGCATCCCGCCTCCTCGCCTATCTTGACGTCCCCGTACGCCTGCTTGAACCTAAGCCCCGCGGACAGCGATTCCGCGACGCGCCTGCCTATCTGCTGGACCTGCGCGGCGCTTATGGGATTGTCCTCAAGAGTCTGCGCGCTGTGCAGCACGAACGGGGCGCAGCCGAGCTTCTTTACGATTATGTCTCCCAGCACGACCGGAGTGACAGACCCTCCCACCCCTGCGAAGGGCCCGAAGTGTATGTCCGGGTTCACGAAGACCGCCTTGTATCCCTTCCTGCCCTTAAGGGCAAGCACGCGGATGTCCAAATCCCGCTTGATCCCCGCCCCCTGGCCTATAACGCCCGTGTCGTTGGTGAGGTCGAAAAGCCACTGGCCTACCATCGTGGTTGCGATCTTCACGCCGCTCACGTCCAGGATCTTCTTCGCAGGCCTGTCCACCGCGAAGAGAAAGGCGTTGCCGGCCACCCAGAACACGAGCATCCCCGCGAACAGCTTTATGAGGGTGATGTCAAGGGGGACGCCGGGCACGAGTATGTACGTTCCGAGAGGGAGGTAGAACAGCGTGTTAAGCACCGGCTGCGTCGCAGCGATGGCGGCTGCGTCCTTGCCCCTGCCTATGACGAGCCTGCCGAGCAAAAACCAGTAGCCGTAGACGCAGGCGTTGGACACGAGCAGTATTATGTAGGCGACAGTTATGCTCCTAGAGAAGAAGAGTATCGCCGCGCCGACAACGAGCATGAAGGCGTAGATCGCGGTTATGACTATGGTCGCGAGGATCGCGTGCTTGAGCTGCATCTTCCTCTTTATCGCCTTGATGAAGACCACCGTAAGCAGCGCGGGCACGCCTATGACTATTATGCCTGTGCAAAGCCCCGCGAACACTAGCACGTAGTCCGGGGAGTCGACAGGGTAGTTTATTATCAGGCTCATCGCGGTGCCGGCTACCGCGCCTATTAGGAGCAGGAGCGTCACGAGGTACCTGCTGCTCGGGGCGTTGAGATTGAAGTACTTGGTGTAATGCGTAATGTAGTCGCGTGAATCCGCCATAGGAACACAGGAATTGAATCAAACGCCAAACCTTCTCTGCCTGTTGTTGTAGTCAGTCAGCGCGTCCTCCAGGTCCTGCCTGGTGAAATCTGGCCACAGCTTCTTGCTGAAGTAGAGCTCGGAGTACCCCGCCTGCCAGGGCATGAACCCGGACAGCCTCGCCTCCCCCGACGTCCTTATGACGAGGTCTATGTCGGGCACCCCGTTCGACGGCATGTATGTCCTGAACAAGTCCTCGCTCACTGTCTTGACCTTCCTGTCCACGGCGTCCCTGACTATCGCGGCGGTGGCCTGAAGTATGTCGTCCCTCCCGCCGTACGCGATCAGCATGTTTATGACCCGTTCCTTGTATGCGCAGGTGTCCTCCTCTATCTTCTGCAGCGCCTTGACTAGGTCGATTGGAAGGAGATCGCGGTTTCCAACTATGTTGAATCTCGTGCGGTTCTCGTGCAGCCTCGATACGAGCTCGCCGTCGTTGGCGACCTTGCGGTATATGTTGAAGAGGGCCTCCTGCTCGACCTTGGACCTCTTGAAGTTCTCAGTGGAAAAGGCCCAGACGACTATGTTCTTGACCCCGTAATCCTTGCACCAGTCCGCGAAGTCTATGAACTTCTTCACCCCGAGGTTGTAGCCGTTGAAAAACGAGAGGCTGTGCCCGAGCGCCCACCTCCTGTTCCCGTCGGGAATGAGAGCAAGCACCTTAGGTACGTTCTTGATGTGCATAAGATCCGCTCGATGCGTTGTTTATGTATTGGAATGTTTTGATTTAAAGCTTTCGCATGGGCGCAGCGCGCGAGAAACGCACGCGCCCAAGGCCAGCATCGGCAAGGGGCAGCTGCCTTCACTGAACGTATTTAATGCCTTTACGGAAAAAGCAAACCATGGGAACATTAGGCTTCGCACGGCGCCACGGGAGGCCGCTGCTAATACTTGCCGTGGTGCTTCTGACGCTCTGCGTGAGGCTCTACTACGACAGCGGTCCGGTCTACGCACTCGGCGACGAGGGAATATACCTGAACCTTATCTCCCAGGCCGTTGTGTTCAACAACACCGCCCCGTTGTCCTTTTCACCGTACCTCACCGCCAACTTCTCCAACCCCTTGTCGGGAATATTCAATCCTGCCAACATCTTCAAGTTCTACATCGGGTTCGTCTACCCTGAGATCCTTTTCACCTCTGTTTTCGGCTTCAGCGCGTCAAACGTCATCTACTACGTGATACTGAACTCCCTGGTCGAGTGCGTCCTTATCTTTCTGATAATAGAACTCCTGTCGAACCGCAGGGCGGCGGTCCTGGGCTCCGTGATCTTCGCTTTCTTCCCCCTTGACGTCATGCTGTCGGTCAGGATAGTGCCGGTAATACCTATGGTGACCCTGCTTGCCGCGGCCGTCTACGTGTTCCTGAAGGGCGAGCGCTCCAAGGGCGACGCGCCAATCGGGGCATATCCTTTGCTGTGCGGGTTCCTCATCGGCCTGGCCTACCTAGTCCACCCGGAGGGGGTCATACTGCTGCCTTTTCTCATAATGTACGTCCTGGCGGGCGCCGTCATGGCTGGCGGGAAAGGGCCGGGGCTTAAGGAAGGCGCCGTCAAGGCAGTGTTCCTTCTGGCCGGATCGTTCGCAGCATTTTCCATAGCAGGCCTGTTCTATCTCTTGGTCGCGCACAACTTCATGCTGTACCCCCAGGCGGACCGCAACACTTTCGTGTTCCAGGCAAACACGCAGTCCCTATACGACGTCCCACTGGCCGGCGTCAACCTCGCATACACTACCGGGGCCCCTGCGAGCTACGTCAACATGATATTTCGCGTCGCGTCGACCCGAGGCCTGTTCTACGTGGAGCACTGGATGTTTTATTTCTCCATACTCGGCTATCTGGTAGTAGGGTTCGGGCTGGCGCTGCTTGCGGCATCGCGCGACCGCCACCTGAAGATGTTCGTCTACATGTTCGCATTTTACTTGCTTGCGCTATCTCTCATGCCCACCGGCACGATCGTAAGGCCGCAGGGCCTCGCGCTCCTCATCGTCAACAGCGACGTAATCTATGCGTCCATCCTGATCCTGCCTGCCGTGGCGATCACCGCGGTATGCGCCGAGCGGATGTTTTCAAAAGGAGGCATGGCTGGCAAGTGCCTGGCGGCGGCGCTTCTCGCGGCCATCCTTGTGACGAGCGTATCCGAGCTCAACTACGATTCCGGGCTGTTCCGCGCCTCGATGT
>CABMGC010000055.1 GCA_902385515.1 uncultured archaeon | reverse complement strand
GTAGACCACCCTGATGACGTCCGAGACAGGAATGGCCTGGATGGTGGTCGTCGAAGCGGTCGTCTGCGTGGTGGACTGGTTGATCGTAGTCGTAAAGGTCGTGGTCTGCGTGCCCGTGCCGTTCAGGTAGTAAACCGCTCCGACCGCTATCACCGCTATGATTATGATTGCAGTAATTGCTCCCGCCGCTCTTTCAACATCCATCGATATCCTGCTCCTTCTTTTATTAATTCAGTTATAATTTTATAAACTAATCCCTTCATTGCCGCGTGCGCATTGCAGATTTATCTGCCGAAGTCTCCTGCGAAAGGCCCGTACACGCCGTTCCTGAACAGCCACGTCCAGTGAACCTGCGGCGATTCCGTCAGCCTCTTCCTTCCGATCTCCACGCGTATCGTGGCCGGCCTGCGCAGGACGGTGACCCGCTCGGATATGGGGTCGTAGAAGAGTATCCTTGCCGCGCAGAGTTTCCTCCGGTCCTGGTTGCTCGCGAGCACGATCGGCGCCTGCAGCTCCTGCCCGCGCGCATACATGAATTTTGTCCACTTTCCAATGTCGTTCTTTGCCACCATGGCCGGCACAAGTACGATGTCCGGCTTGCTTTTTGCCAGGATTCCGGCTACGTTCGGGTTCATCAGGTCGTAGCACAGTATCACCGCGACTTTCAGTTTGCCGTACGTTATCACCTTCGGGCATCTCGCCCTTTCGATGAGCTTCTTTTCCTTAGCAAAATGAGTGCATTTGCTGATCTCTGTGCCGCTCCCGTCTGCGAAGTACGTGATATGGCCCTTTGCGCTCCGTCCGCCGTAGACGACGCCTTCGGGGAACTTGCCGGCGGTCGCGCCCTCTTTGGTCAAAGGGTACCATTCCGGGAACAGGCACAGATCGAACTCGTGCCCAGAGACGAACTCCATCGCGATGCGCAGGTCCTTGTCAGAGTCGAATATGCTACCGCAGTATGCGCTGACATTTACCGTATCGACGTCGTAGAACCGCTCCTCGACGTCGGCCACAACTTCCCCCGTTAGCCGGTATTTTCTGCAGTGGTCCGTCACGGAGTACATCTTCACGGCACCTTTCATGAATTGCTTTTCCAGTTGCGCGTGCGGGCTCTCCAAAAAGGCACGTGCGGCGCCGCACTTTTTCGATACGCGCGACTTCGTTATGCAAATTACATAGGGGCCGCGAACAAGGGCGGTCTCGCGATAGATCGCGCCCCTCGCGTCGTCCTGCCTGAGCACCACGAACCTCGCATTGGGGAACAGCTCGGACGCCCTCTTGGCCGCGGATTTCTTGCTCGCCTTAAGCTCGGAGAACCAGCTCTTCCTGTTTCCTTCCGAAGTTCGAGATTTTTTTGCCATTGCAACACCTCCAACGCGCGCTACTTGCCCGTCCAGTGCATCGTTCTCTTTTCGAGCTGGATGAACACGAGATTGAGGACGTAGCCGAGGAGCCCCACGAGGATTATTATGGCGTACATCTGGGGCGTCTCGTAAAGCATGCTGTAGTTGTAGATCCGATAGCCCAGTCCGCTGGTCCCGATGAACGTCATCTCCAGAACGATGACGACGATCAGCACCTTGGATATCACCTGCCTGAGGCCCACGAAGACGTAAGGCAGCGCGTCCGGGAGGACCACCTTGAAGAAGACCTGGAGCTGTGTGGCTCCGAGGGTCTTGGCAAACAGCCTCCTTGCAATGCTGGCGTTGTGCACCCCGTACATGGCGTTCAGCATAAGGAAGAACACCGCTCCGAAGACAACGACCGCTATCAGCGATGCATCGCTTATCCCGAAGAACAGGATGAAAAGCGGGAACAGCGCCGTGGACGGCACTGACCTGCAGAAATCGACAAGCGGCTGGAACATCTCGTAGGCCAGCGAGGAGAACCCGAGCAGAAGGCCGACGGGTATTCCCACGGCCACGGCTATGCCGAAAGCAACCAGCGTCCTTTCGATTGTGACGCCGGAGTCGTGCAGTATCGTGCCGTTGGCGATCAGCGATACCATCGCGTTAAGCGTGTCGAGCGGCGAAGGGACCAGGAGCTTGGATACGGTGCCTGACGCAGATATGATTTCCCACGCGAGAAGCACTAGCAGGAAGCCCACGCAGCCGAGTGCCTTTGATGAAATCTTCATTGGTCTCTACCTTTTAGGAACGCGGCCAGCACTTCGCCGCGTATCCTGTTGAACTTCGCCGTCTTTATCGTCCTTGCGGTCCTCGGCCGCGGCAGGTCGACAGTAACGTCGGCGACTATCTTTTTCGGGGACCTTCCGAAAACGAGTATGCGGTCCGCGAGGTAGACCGCCTCGTCGATGTCGTGCGATATCATGACCGTCGTGACCTTTGTCTTGGACCATATCTCCTGAAGCTTGTTCTCCATGTTAAGCCTGCCCTCGTAGTCTATCGCGCTCAGCGGCTCGTCCAGCAGCAGTATGTCGGGTTCCATTATCAGAGCGCGCGCAATGGCGGTCAGCTGGTTCTGCCCGCCGCTCGACTGGTACGGATACTGCTTGAGCGGTATGTCTATGTCGAGCGTCTTGAGGAGCTCGCGAACCCTCTGGTGCCTTTCCCTTTTCGGGACGCCCGCAATCTCCAGCGGGAAAGCTATGTTGTCTATCGCGCTCCTCCACGGGAGCAGCGTTTCGGTGAACCTCTGGAAAAGGAAGCTTATCCTGATGCGCTTCGGTGCCTTCCCGTCTATTTCTATCGAGCCGTGGTCCGGCTCAAGCAGGCCCGCTATCATGTTGAACAGCGTAGTCTTGCCGCTCCCGTTCGGGCCGAATATCGCTGTGAACGAGCCCTTCTCCACGCCCATGTCCAGGGACTCGAAGATTTTTTTCTCCTCGCCGCTAAGGCTCACGTAAGACTTTGAAAGCGAGCTTACTTTGAGGTATTCTTTCAACGGATCACTGCATTATGGCCGGTAGATCAGGTTGGACACGTTTACTGCGTTGGCGGTGTAGCCCGCGGCATGGTACTTGTCGGCAAGAGTCTGAAGCAGGCTTTCGACGCTGGCGTTGCCGACCGTCGCATTCACCTGCACGAAGTACTCCCAGGGCGTGCGGTTGTTGTTCTCCAGCTCGGACACAGGAACGCCCGCGTGGTTCGCTACGATCTCAAGGGCCGACTGGGGATTTGCGTTCATGTAAGCGACCGCCGCGTCCATTATCTGGACTACCCTGCTTGCGGTCTGCGGATGTTCATTTGTGAACTGCGAAGTGAACGCGAGCCCGGCCACGGGCATGGGATCCATTATTATCGTAAGCGAGGAGTTCGGCAGCACGCGCGCCATTCCGCTCTTCACCGCGATGTTGAGGTCCGGCTGCGTGACCCAGATCGCATCGACTTGGTTCGAGGCGAGCGCGGTGCTCAGCGAGCTCACGGGAATTGTTACGAAGGTTATTGAGTTTGGGCTGAAATACTTGCTGATGACCCAGTTGGTGCTGGCTCCAGTGATGAGGCCGGAACTGATGCCGAACCTGGCTCCTTTGAGGTCCTGCACGGACTTGAACGGCGAGTCTGCCCTTACAAGTATGCCTGAGAAGTTGGTCTTCGGCGAGTAGTCCGCACCGACCATGAACACCTTGAACACGCCAGGCTGCTTAGCGTCAAGGGTGAACAGGTCCAGGCCCGACACCGCGAAGCCCACGTCCTCCTTGCCGGCAAGCAGGGCCTGCGTGACGTACGAGCTGCTCTGCGTCGGGGTTATCTCAAGTGTTATGTTCGCCTGCTTGAAGTAGCCAAGGTCGTTGGCGACCCATAACGCGGCCGCTCCGGTGAGTGTCGAGTGCGCGACCCTGACAGTCACAGGCGTGTTGTTTATGGTCTTCTGGGGCGGCGTGTGGACTGTCGTCTCCAGGGAGGTCGTCCCCGCAGTGGCCGTCAGGGCATTCGTGCCGTCAGGCTGCGTTCCGCCAATGCCCGCAACGTAATAGAAAGATCCCGCCGCGATTGCTACAACGATAAGCCCGGCAAACAGCAAAGCAATGGTTTGTCGCGAGTACATACAATCGTCATTCTATTGCAATCGCGATTATATAAATGATGGCGGAGCGCCCCAAGGATGGCGATGACGCGACCGAAGTGCTGTCATTTGCGGTGCCATGCGTTTGCCCAGCACTATGCATTATAAATTTTTGCGCGTATAGTTTCGGGTATGCATCCTACACGAACGTTTCCTTTAACTAGCGTGGCGCTGTTGGCTTTCTGGATTCTTGCGGCGTCGCCGCACGCGCAGCCAGCGTTGGGCATTTCTTCCTGTTATTTCTCTCTTGACCTGAAGACCGATGCGCCAGTATACGTGCAGCCATCAAACGTTTTGATCAACTACACCATACACAAATCCTCGACCTCTTGCTTCCCAGCATCAGGTAACTTCATCGGAATCCTTACGTTTCTCAGCGCATCTTCTGGAATCGCCGTGGAAAACCTGCAACTGAGCATACCGAGTACGGACCTCGACACCATTAGCGGAGCGATATCTTCAAATACTTCGGTTGTTCCGGCCCACGGAGTCATCGCGCAGATGTATGTGAAATACATTAACTTTGCAAACCAGACCTCCGTGCACTTCTACACTATTCTGCCTGGAAGACTTGTGACGGACGATCTGGAAGTCGTGCCCAGCAGCGCAGCCGCAGGAAGCAGGGTATCCATAGTCGGAAACGTGACCAACACCGGACAGCTCGCCGTCACTAACGCAACAGCGCTTGTAAACGTGACCACCCTGCAGGGAGTCGCCATAGGGGCGCTGCAAGGGCATCTTGGTACGATCAACCCTGGGGAAAAGAGGGGATTTTCAATAAGCCTGGACCTTCTTTCCAACAGCGGCGCCTACGCGGCCTCTGCCATCGTAGCATATGATGACGCTTATGCGTACGCAGGAAAATCCTATTACCGCAGACTGAAATCAGACGCTCGCTCCGCCAGATACGATATCAAGCAGACATCATCACCCATATTGGGCGCCAACTCGTCCACGTTGCCAACATCCGTAGGGCCTATAGTCTTTAGCTCCGTACCTGTCTACGCGTCATTTGTGGGCGGCTCCATAGATACTAAACTTGGCCTTTACAACCCCTCGAACAATTCCGTAAGTGTGGACATATCGGATACTAGTTCGGCGTCCGTCAGAATCGTCCCTTCAGTAAGCTCGTTGACGCTGAAATCCGGCGAAATGAAAACAGTTACGTTGCAGATATCCTCGCTCAACTCATCACAGGGCACATACACTCTGCCAGTAAACATGTCCGCAAGCTACGTAAGCAATAACGCAGTCCACGTGGTGAAAGGCAATTCGTACATCTTCGTAAGGGTAAAGTCCGGCCAAGGCGCGCTGTTGCCGTACGCGCACACCTACTACCTCTCGGGCATAAACGGAACGGTAAGCGAGCAATTTGTCATTTACAACTCGGCTAATAAGAGGGCCAATGACGTGCTGCTGGAGGACCTCATCCCCCGGGCCGCGATAGAGAACGCATCACAGATAACGGGAGCCGGGGCCGCAACGCCTCACGTGTCACTATTCGGTGACGCCTATGCGGTAAGCTGGGATATCCCAGGTATCGAACCCCATCAGACCGCGGTGCTGAACGGCACCGCGGTAAACCTGTCTTTGGGTCCAGTACTTAAGAAGACCCCGATCATAACTCTCGCTTACACCTACGATAACGTAAGTCCGCTATCGCTGGTCAATGTTACTCCGCCCTCGGTCTACACGAACGACACAGGCAAGAAATTCGCAGTGTATGTGGCGTACTCTGGCACAACGCCCCTGAACGTGACTTATCTGATGTCTCTCGTCTCCCCCCTAGTTAGGGCGAACTCGCCCGTTGTGATAGATCCCTACCTTACGCTGCACGAAAACCCCAACACCATACAGAACCTGACTTTCGAAATCCAGAGCACACCCGCGCCCGGAACTTATCTGTACGAACTGGCGATAATAGGTGGCATAACTGGAAAAACGTATCCGGTGCTGCTTACAGTAGCGGGTAAGCCGGCGGAGGCAGGGTCAGGACAAACCCAGGCCATAACGATAGCGGCCACGTGCTTGGCCGTCCTAGTAATCGCGGGCGTTTTGCTGTACGTTTTTCGGCACAGGGGCAAATCGAAAGCAAGGAATGGGGGGCAAAGATAACTTCCTAAATCATCCATAGCACTGCCGACGTTCTGGAGGGCGGAGGGTCTGAAGCAGGGCTCATGATAGGAAATCGCGCCTAAAATGCCAAAGCAGTGTCAATCTATAAGTTCTTAAGCTCTTTTATTGTATCATCAACCTATCTGCCAAGCCTCAACAGAACATTTATCACCAATGAATTCAACGCAAGCGGGCCGTCAATGTACTATGCACGATTATACCCCGATGGCTCGGCAACCATTGCGAACGGACGCGGGCCGGCTCCTACCGATCTGACAACCCTGGGCATTTTTGCGGCGGCCCTTGCTCTTACTTTTGCAATAGAGCTTTCGGTGGCATTTCTTTATTTGCACATTACAAAAATCAAAAATAAGGTCAGGATACTCATTACCGCGGCTTTGGCAAACGTCGTCTCGCTGCCAATCGTATGGTTCGTATTCGTCATTCTGTTGGGTGCCGCAGGTTACGTGCTCGGGGAGATTTTTGCAGTAGCTTTCGAGGGCTATGCGATATATTACTTCAACAAGAAGGCAATGAAGCTGAAGAGCGCAATGACGATGTCTTTGGCCATGAACATCGCGAGCGTAATACTCGGCGGCATTGTCCTATTCCTGCTACTTCTTTATGGATGATAAGTTATGAGCCCCGAAGGGGAATTGAACCCCCGACCTATTGCTTACGAGACAATCGCTCTACCACTGAGCTACCGGGGCGGCAGCGTAGATAACTATAAATAAATATGATAGTAAGCATAAATAAATATCCCAATTGGTTTCTATGGCAGACAACGACATGCCCGGCACAGGAAATACAAATCCTTCGCCATCGCCATCTTCTTCTTCTTCACCTGCATCCGCGCCCTCGCCGTCCACCGCGACATACATTCCTACCCCGCCTCCAGCCGGCCCCGCTCAGGGCAGGCCTTCTCGAAGGGGTCCGTTGGCCATTCCGCCGAATCTCTATATGGTCATCATAGCGGCGGTGTGCATCGTGGCCGTCATTGCGGTCACGTTCGTTGCCCTGAAGTTCATAAGCTTCGGGTCTTCGACAACGACCACGACGATATACGGCTCCAGCACCACTTCGACGAGCATACCCCAGGCCAACGTGCACAACATAGACAGCTGCACGACCATAAACCGGCCAGGCACGTATTTCCTTGTCCAGAACATCAACACGAGCGTCCAGAAAGGTCCGTGCATAAACGTGATCTCCAGCGACGTGAAGCTGGTCGGGAACGGAAACAGCGTGACGGGCAGCGGGCCGTACTCGGGAGTGCCGCCTTTCTCGTACGGCATACTCCTGAGCCAGTCGACCAACGTCACGGTGACTGGGTTCAAGGTACAGAGATTTTCCTATGACCTATTCCTCAACGGCTCGGGGCACGCCCAGATACTTGGCAACAACTTCTCCAAGCCCACGATGTCCGGGATATATATGGTCGATTCGGGCAACAGCACGGTCGCCAACAACTACGTCCTAGCCTCCGACAGCCCCGAGGGAGGGATAAACCTCCAGAGCGGCAAGACCGCTGTCATCAACAACACGATAGGGGACAACGCGCACTACGGCATAGTGGTGAACTCCACCGGGAGCGTGTTCCAGGGCAACAAGTTCCTGAACAATCCCGTCGACCTGGTGTGCAACTACACTGCCGCGCTGGTATATTCCAACACTTTCACGAATTCCACGTGCCGCGTGAGCAACTACTGCGAGTTTGCGACGTGCACCAACAACACGCCTTTCGAGATAAGGAAGGTGATCCTGCAGCCGGGCATCGTGAACTCCTGCGGCAGGATAACTGAGCCTGGAGCTTACTCACTAAGCTCGAACATTCGCCTAGGGAGTTACCTTAACACTTCGAGAATGGCCGAGCGCGGGCAGTCGTGCATAGAGATCGGCGCACCGAACGTCAATTTCGCGTGCAATGGCAGGGAAGTCAGCGCAGGAACCGCGGTATACCTGAACAACACCTACAACGTTACGCTTTCCGATTGCTCACTTATGCACTCTGGCACCGGGCTGTATATCCTTGACTCGTTCGGGATAACGACGCGAAACATAACGATCGACTTCTCCAACCTCGGTGCGATGCTCAAGAACGTCACGAGCGGGAGAATGGACGGCTTTAGCGCGGTGAACAACCTCTACGGGGCGTACCTTGACCACGCCAACGGAGTGACTTTTACGCGCGTCAACACGACAAAGAACGTCTACGGCATCTACTTGTCCAGCGGAGGCAGCGACGTGTTCAGGAGCGGGTCGATGCTAAACAACAGCCGGGCTGACCTTTACTGCTCTGTCGAGACCTACAACGCAACGGACAACCTGGTCCAGAACGTCGCGTGCGGCGTGACCGACTGCGCGTGGGCTCCTTCATGCAAGCTGCACATACAGCCTGCGCTAGCCTCATATCCCCTTGACAGCTGCAGGACGATAAACGTCCCGGGTAATTACTCCATAGTCCAGAACATCGTAAGCCCCGGATCGTGCTTTGACATAACCTCCAGCAACGTGAACCTTACGTGCAAGGGGCACCTCATCGTGGGAAGCGGAACTGGCACTGCCTTCGGAATGAACGGGGTGTCCAACGTCTCGATAGCCAACTGCACCATAGAGCGTTTCGGCACCGCCGTTAGCGCCAACAAATCAGAGCAGGTGCATCTCTCGGCCCTTTTGATCAACAACGTGTCGCGCGGCGTGCAGTTCAATTCTGTCTCGCGCGGGACCGTGCTGGGAGTGAGCGCGGTCACTTACGCACTGTCTGGTTTCAACTTCTCCAACGTGCAGGGCACCACGATAACCCAGGACAGCGCGAACCTCGGATACGCGGGAGCGTCCGGATTCATCTTCAATAACGCGACCCGCAACCAGGTGACGCTGAACAACGCCAACAACAACCCGCTCTACGGCATGGCGTTCCTTGATTCGAAGCAGAACAGCATTTTCAACAACAGTGCGCTCTCCAATTCCGGAAAGGACTATTACTGCTCGCCCTCGTCAGGGGGCCTGTATGCAAATCCCATCGGAATAAACTTGGGCCTTATGAGCAACTACTGCGGCTGGCTCGTGCTGCAGCCCAAGGTGTCGCTGAATCCTCCTTGCTCGGCCCTGTCGTCATCATCAGACATAGTGCTCGGGGCCGACTTCATATACCCCTACGGCGGCACGTGCTTCAGCGTCTACAAGTCTGGAAGCTCCTCAGGCAACAACACGATAATCGACTGCAACGGGCATGCGGTCCTGGCCACCGCCGGCGGCACGTTCGTCAACGTCGTCAACGCGACCAACGTGAGAGTGCAGAACTGTCGCATAATCAACTTCCCGACTCCGATATCAGCTTCCGCCGCTCAGCTGGCGGCATTCAACAACACAATACTTAACGCGAGCACGGGCATATTCCTAAACCACGCGAACCTGGCCAGCCTGACAATGAACCGCATCTTCAACAGCACGTCTGGAGTGATGATAGACCATTCCAACAACACGTTCCTCCAGAACAACAACTTCTACAACGTGAATACCGGCATTACGGCGCTATTCAGCTCGTCGACCAGGTTCGAGAACAACACCGCGGTCAACGGCGTCGTCGGCATACTCCTGCGTAACTCGACCGCGAACCAGATGCACTTGAACTCGCTGCTGAACATGAGCGGAAACGGGATGGTGTGCGCGGGCACCTCCGCGAGCGTGTCGGTTGCGAGTCTCGACCATGGCGGAAACAGGTGCTCCAGCAACGCCAATTGCGTGTGGATGACCGCCTCCCCCCAGTGCATGCCTAAATGAATGAAATAGGCAAGCAGAAGTGAAGGCGGGGTGCTGGCTGCGTAGCTCCCGTTTTAGCCGACCAGGCTCTTCAGCTTGTTGAAGCCTTCCGACACTATCACGAAGCTCCCGCCGATCGTGAGTATCGCGGGCAGCGGGTTAAGCGTGAGTATCGAGGTGGCTATTCCCGATGCGACAAGAGTCTTCGTTATCGGGGCCCCGATAAGCTCCGCGATCTTCTGCCTTGTCGAGATGCCGAGCTTCGTGTCCTCGTCTATGTCCACCGTGCACGAGCCGTTCCTAAACGCCCTTATGTGCCTGTCCTCCTCGCTGGCGAGTATGCATATCGTGCCCTTGACCTTCCTGCTCGTGCCCATGGAGAACGCGTGCCTCTTCCCGTGGCCGACTACCTTGTCCGCGTTAATGAGCGTCGCGCCGTAGTGCAGCATCTCGCCCCTCTGGCTGATTATGACCGCCCCGTCTATGCTTGCGAGCTTCCTTATCAGCTGCTTGTCCTTCGCCTTGAATACCGACAGCCTCCTGCCATTCTTCTTGTAGATGTCTGTGTTGTAGTCCTTGTAGTACTTAGAATCAGCCTTCTCAGACTCTATGACAAATAGGCATCCCTCGTCCTGCTTGTGTGCAAGGTCGAAGCACGCTCCTATGATCTTGTCAGTCTGCATTCTCGTCGCCGATACTAATGACCCAGCATGTTTTATATACGGCTCGCGAAGGTTTGTTAATTCCACTACTCATTTTTCTCCCGAATTGGCTGCGGGCGCCACGGGCAGCGGTTTGCGCATAAGCCGCCGAAGCGGCGCAAATTTTATATAATCTTGGTGTAAAGCAGAATCGTATGGCAGTGGTAACTGTCAAGGAAGTGGTCGTTGCGCTTAAGGGTGCGGTCGACCCAGAGGCAGGGATAAGTATCGTGGACATGGGGCTCGTCTACGGCGTCCGTGTAGACTCCAGAAGAAATGTCCTTGTGACCATGACAATGACCAGTCCGATGTGTCCCGTCGCGAGCATGATGCTGGCTGACGTGCAGCTCAGGATAGCGCGAATACCAGGGGTGGCCGCCGCAAAAATAGATCTCGTCTGGGAGCCTTCCTGGAGCCCTGCCATGATGACCGAAGAGCTCAGGGCCCAGATGGGCGTGTAGCTGGTCGATCAAGCGCTCTTTATTTTCATTGAGTGGAGGTTCACTTTGATCTGGTCGTCATACTCTGCGGAGATCTTGCCCTTAGCTCTCTCCATTCTTTTCGCAGCGACGCCGATCTTCTCGTCAGGAAGAGCGACAAATACAATGTTGCAGATGTTCAGCCTCTTGATGGAAAGATCTATCGAAGCGCTGTCTTCCTTTACCTTGTGCACGCAGTAGCAGTCGCCGATGCTCTCGCCCACTGCGTCGAACAGGCCGTAGTAATCGTGCACGCTGATAGGATTGGACACGATAAGCACGTGCTTATGCTTGGACGGTTGCTCGTGGAACTCGACCATTTCAGACTCCACTGCCGTGCCCAGCCCGAAGCAGTTCTGCGTCAGCGCCTTCTGGTAAAGGTCGTTGAACCTCTCCAACTCGTCGCTGTCTCTGAATGACATGCTGTTGAACGGCCTGCTCAGCTCGGCGAGGTTCTCGTCGCCAGGCCAGATACCGTTCTTCTTGTTGTCCATTATAGTCTTCATGGCGCCGCAGTCAGTATGGGGCCTGTTTATGACCTTGTCTATCACGTACTTGTCCATGAGGAACCGGTAAGTGTTATGCCTGAGTTGCGAAATGAGGCCTGCACCCCTCACGATGACATCGTCCTGCTTCAACTCCCCTTTGTCGATCATGTCCAATATGCGTTTGTTCATCCTGCAATCCATGCAGGACTGGAATATGCTTATGTGCTTCCTATCTTCCATGATTAATGCACCTTCCCTCAATCAAACATTACGGCCTCGTCCGCCCTCCTGTACTCCGCTATCTCGGCCGGCTTGAACCAGATCGCTATCTCCCTATTTGCCGAGTCCAAGCTGTCCGAGGCGTGGATGAGGTTGCGCACTGGCCTTTTCTTCGCGTCAGCCATGTCGTACGAGTCGCTGGCATACGCGCCCCTTATCGTGGACGGGTCAGCCCTGGCCGGCGCGGTGCTTCCGACGAGCTTCGGGACTATCGACACCGCGTCGTTGCCTTCAATCACCATCGCGACCGCGGGCCCCCCCGTTATGTAGTCCATCAGGTAGTTCCTTACGCGGTTTCCGATCTCAAGCGCAGTCTCGTTCGTCTTTACGCCCTTAGCCTCGTAGGATGCGATGGACTTCTTGCCCACGCTCTCGAGCCACGCCTTGTCGTCAGCGTAGTGGCTGCCCGCCGTTTCCTTGCTGGCCTTTATCATCTTTATGGCCACCAGTTTCAGGCCTGCGTCCTCGAACTTGCAGATTATCTTTCCGATAAGCGCCCTCTGTACTCCGTCAGGTTTTATCAAAACAAATGTTCTTTCCATGTTCACGCCTTTCAATATGAAGTCAGTGCGGAACGCCGCCGCTATCGCGCCACGCATTCCAATTCCTACTGGGCGTTTATGTTTTAAATAGGTTTACGTGCATTCCGTCGCCTGCCCTCGAGCGTTTTTTATACTTTGCCAGTTCTATGGTCTTCATAGATAAGCATGGCCAAGGGTAAAGTCGCATTGAGCGTGGTCATACCTGCGTTCAACGAGCAGAAGTACATCGCATACGTCCTCGGCGGCCTGAGGAAGCAGACGTTCACCGATTTTGAGACGATAGTCGTTGACGGGAACAGCTCAGACAGGACGCGCGAGATCGCCAGGTCCGCCGGGGCGAGGGTGATACTTGAGAAGAGGAAGGGTATAGGCCTTGCCCGGAACAGCGGTTCAAAGGCCGCCCGCGGCGACATAGTCGTGTTTCTCGATGCGGACACCTGCCCCTCGGAGTCGCTCCTGGCAACGTACTACGGCGCGTTCGCGAACAGGAAGATCGTCGCCGCCACCGGGCCCATACTTCCGCTGGAGAAGACAAGCAGGCGCGTGGACCTGGGATACAGGTTCGTCTCCGTTCTGTTCGTCAAGTCGTCAATCCTCGTAGGCAAGCCGTCCGTGGTCGGGTCGAACTTCGCGGTGCGCAAGAAGGTTTTCGACAGGATAGGGGGCTTCAACGAGAAGTACATCACCTATGAGGACTGGGACCTGTCGCTGCGGCTCAGAAAGGCGGGAAGGATAGCGTACCTTGACGACGCGGTCGTCTACACGAGCGTGAGGAGGATAGCGAAGTGGGGCATGTTCGGCTTCTTCATATACCACACCACGAACGTGCTCAGGTACTATTTGCTCAAGCGGCCGAACGAGGAGTATGAGCCCGTGCGCTAGCCGGCTTTATGTCGCGTTCGCGCGGCGTTAGCAATGGTTATAAAGTTTGTTGGCAGCATATAATAGTTCAATACT
>CABMGC010000054.1 GCA_902385515.1 uncultured archaeon | reverse complement strand
GTTAACGATGAGCGTAACATCCGCACGCAGATGACCGGCCCCACTGCGAAGCTTATGATAAAACTGGGAAAACTGCACGACGCGGTTCATGAGGAGATAGAGATCGGGCTCGCGGGCAAGGACTTCGAAAACATCGGACGGGCACTGTCTTTCATGGGATTCGAGCCAAAAATAAAGTGGTTCAGGCTCAGGAACACGTTCGAGTGGAAGGGAGTCAGCGTTATGCTCGACAGGACGAGGGGCTACGGTAACATACTCGAACTGGAGAAGATCTGCGATTCGAAGAAGAAGGCGGCAGTGCTCGGAACTCTCGAATCTCTGCTCGCAGAACTGGGCGTTGAGAGGACTCCGAAGGAAGTATTCGACTGCAGGTACGCAATCTACAAGAAAAACTGGAAGAGGCTAGTTTAGCCCCTTTCACATGTTCTTGATGAACATCAGGTACCTGTCATTTACCTTCTTCCAGTCAATGTTTCCGACGAAAGCGGTGAGGTACGACGCCCTGTCCGGGCCGAACTTGTGGTAGTACGCGTGCTCGTATACGTCCAGCACCAGCAGCGGGAACGAGCCGACGAACCCTCCAACGTTGTGGAAGTCGAACAAAACGTTTCTTAGCTTAGCGTCGGTGGAAGCATCCACCTTGAGTACGGCCCAGCCCCTGCTTACCTTCCCGCACGCAATGAAGTCGTTCTTCCATGCGTCGAACGAGCCGAAGTCCTCGATTATCTTCTTTACGACTTCAATGGACTCGTCGGGCTTTCCGTCTCCTCCCATGGCGGACCAGTACAGCTCGTGGAGTATCGCGCCGTTGGCGTTCCACGTCTCCTCCAGCTTGAACGCGCGGTATGCGCTGTAGTTTGCGTTGGCCTTGCTCAGGTCCGCGGTCTTGAGAGCGGCCTCTATCTCGTTCCTTTTGTTGACGTAGCCGGCATAGTGCGTGTCGTGGTGCCATTTGTACGTGTCCTCGTCCATGACTGCGCTTACCTTGTCGTAAGTAAAAGGCATCGGCATTATCTGATGATTCGCGTCGGAGTTTCCCAATATCTCACCGCAGGATTAACGATATCTGTTTTATTATCCTTTTGCTCGGCGCTCTTGGCGGTTCGGAAACGACGAAGCCATCTGGGCCTGCAGGTAATACATTGCGGGGATCACGTTAAGGTCGCTTATTTTACCTGACCTGATGAGCCAAAGAACCTTGGCCAGCGGAAACTCCTCGACCTGTATGGATTCGTCATCCTCAAGGTGCTGCCCTTCCTTCTCAAGGCCCGAGGCCATGAAGAAGTGTAGCTTGCAGTCTGAGTAGCCCAGCAGCGGATGGCCGCCGAACATCTTCTTGATGTTTTTGGCCTGAAAGCCGGTCTCCTCCAGCAGCTCCCTGGCCGCCCCTGCCCTTGGGCTCTCTCCGTCCCTAAGGGTTCCTGAAGGCAGTTCGTAGCAGTAGCTGTCCAGCTCTGGCCGATAAGACCTTATCAGCACCACCGAGCCCTTCTTAGTTACGGCCAGCACCTCGACGCAGTCGTTCTGGCTGATGTATGGCTTGGAGATTCGCCTGCCCCTTATGCGCATGGCCGCCTCAACGACCTCGAACCGCCTGGTCCTGAGCAGCACTTCCTTTCCCAGCCTTGCCACCCTGCCCGGCTTTTTAGCGGTAATAATCTCACCGTACACAACTTGGGCTTAAACCAATAAAAACACGTCATGGCGTCGCACAATGTAAATCTTTATATATAATTGCGACCTAATGGACTACATAACATTGTTAGATTGTGGTGTTTCAGATGGTTAAGCTTAGACCGGGAAGGTGCGTCAGAAAGATCAACAGCCAAGCGTGGAGCAGGTACTCCCTGAGAAAGCCGAAGAAGAACTACGTCAAGGCGCTGCCGAGGACGAGCCTTCTGATATTCAACATGGGCGCGAGGGACAAGGCCTTCGACACTATCTTCACCCTGACTGCGAAGAGGGACATCCAGCTCAGGTCGAACTCGCTCGAGGCGGCAAGGCAGGCGGCGAACAAGTACCTCGAAAGGGAGCTGGCCAACGCCTACTTCATGAGGATGGTAGCCTACCCGCACAACGTCATAAGGGAGAAGAAGTTCGCCACGGGAGCAGGAGCAGACAGAATTTCCCAGGGAATGACTCTTTCGTTCGGAAGGCCCTCCGCGGTCGCGGCCAGGGTGCGCACAGGGCAGACGGTCATCGAGGTTAAGACGAACATAGTCAACAGGAAGGTCGCTAAGGAGGCGCTGAAGAGGGCGTCGTCAAAGCTTTCTGGAGATTTCGCGATCATAACAAAAGAGACCGCAGTGCAAGCGAAGGTCGCTTCTGCCGCTTAGGCACGTCCGTTCTTCCTGTAGTCTATGACTTTGTCGAGGACTATCCTGAGCCAGGGAGTGAACGCGTCAGGATTTTGTTCGATTTCTTTCTTAAGGCCCTCAAGCCCGATCCACCTGTAGGACATCGCCTCCTCCGGATTCGGCTCCGGGTCCTTGTCGTACGCGCCGAATATGACATGGTCGAACTCGCTTTCGGTAAGGCCGTTGCCCACGTCGGCCAGGTACGTGAAGGCGAAAGCCTCATTCATCTCGCAGTCGAAGCCCATCTCCTCTCTGAGCCGTCTGTGCGCGGCGTCAATTACGCTCTCGTTCGGATACGGGTGGCTGCAGCACGTGTTGGTCCATCTCCCTGGCGTGTGGTACTTTGACATCGCCCTCTGCTGGAGCATGGTCTCGCCCCTGGCGTTGAACACGAAAATCGATATCGCCCGGTGGAGCATGCCTCCGTTCTGGTGGGCCCTGAGCTTGTCCTCTGTGCCAATCTCCCTGTCATGCTCGTCGACAAGCACGACGAGGTTCTTGCGGTCGTCCACGGAATCACTAACGATAGATTTAATATCAACCTTTATATAAGTTCCAAACAAATTCGATCTGTAGCTAATCCTGGCGGTAGATTGAAGATACTGTTGCAATTCCCAGAGGGTCTGAAGCAGAAGGCGCTAGCCAAGGCCAAGGAGCTCGAGGCAGAGGGGAACTGGGTCGCGATATCGGCGTCCCCGACTTTCGGCGCGTGCGACCTGGCGCTGGACGAGGCGAGGGCCATAGGCGCCGACAAGCTGGTGCACTTCGGCCATTCGGAGTTCTGCAAGGCCGACTTCAACGTCGAGTACGTCGAGTGCAGCATAAGCGCCCCGCTGGGCGTGCTGCCCCTGTCGGTCGAGCCCCTTGACGGGCTTAGGCGCATCTGCCTTCTAACGACGATACAGCACGTCCACCAGCTTCCCGAGATCGGGAAGTTCTACGAGAGCAAGGGCCACGAGGTGGTCCTTAACGAGCCGACCGGCGCCACAAGAAAGCCGGGCCAGCTGCTGGGCTGCGACGCGGGCAACGTCGCCGAACTGGACGGGAGCGTCGACGCGTTCGTGTACTTCGGCGGAGGCACGTTCCACCCGACGGGCGCGCTTATGCAGACGACGAAGCCGTTCTTTTCAGTGGACCCCTTCAGGATGAACGTCGAGCGCCTCGACCGCATAAGAGCGGAGCGCGCGAGGCGGAGCAAGGGCAGGATCGTCTCGGCCCTAACTGCAAGGAGCTTTGGCATACTCGTCAGCACGAAGAGTGGGCAGTATCACATGGAGCTCGCGACGGCCCTGGCGAAGAGCGTTGAGGATGCGGGCCTAGTCGCAGCGATATTGGTCGCGAACACGTTCGACTTCGAGTCGCTCGGGAATTTGCTCGAGTTTGACGCATTCGTGAACACCGCCTGCCCGAGGCTCGCTCCGGACGACAACGGCAGGCTGAGGAAGCCTCTACTCAGCGCGGAAGAACTGAAGACCGTCCTTGACCTGAGGAATCAGAAGTGACGGCGCCGTCTCTGCAAGGCCTTGCGGCCCGCATGCTGCGGGTCTGAAAAACAAAAAAGGAGGAAAAGAAAAAAAGAAAAAGAAGACAAGCCTTTCAGCTTGCCTTCGCAGTCAGGGTCGCTATCTGGACGTACTGTATCGTTCCAGATCCTGCTGACAAGGTGCATCCTCCTGTCATGCCGTTTATTGTCGCAGTCGTTGAACCTGTCTGTGCGACATAGCAAACCCAAAGAGCGCCGGACGTGGAAGTTCCAAGCGCGGTATTTGCGCTGGTAACTGGCAGTTGGCTTATGCCAAATGAATTCACAGCTACTTGTGCTCCAGAAACAAG
>CABMGC010000053.1 GCA_902385515.1 uncultured archaeon | reverse complement strand
GCAACGCATTTCCGCTGAACACTCCCAAGCTGAAAAGCGCACCGAGTACCACTGCTATGATGAGTATGGCCCATCCATAGGTCATGAGGTATTCCATTGCGCTTTGTGCTTTAAATCGTCGATTCATCTATTCGCCTATAGCGTTATAATGAAAAATAAAGATACTTAAACATACCCTTCTTAAACAACCATTCCGCCGCGTGTGCCTCTCGTATTCGTTGCTCTTGCGCCGTTCGGCCTTTTCATAGGGTCAGGCCCTGAGGAGCTCGCTGACCGTTCCCTCTATCTGTATCCTTGCGGTGTCCTGCTTTCTCCTGAAATCCGGGACTAGCGAGCTGGCAAATCTCATGCCTCTCGTTGAGTCGTATATGCCTTTCATGAAATCGCAGTACTGGTTGGCCTTGCCGAGCTCCCTGTTGCGTATGGCTTCCATCGCCTCCCTCTTGAGCTCTCCGACAAGGTCCATCATGCCCAGTAGGTAGGCCACCTCGCCGGTGCCCAGCTCCTTTCTCGAGGCGAGCCTGCCGCCCTTGACGACTGTGTAGAATGCGCTGGCCTCGACATACTCCTGATGGGCCTGCAGCGAGTAGTACTCGAGCCCGCCCTCCAGTTTTTTTACCGCGGAAACGAGCGCGCGTATTTTCTTTATGTCAAAGTTGGCCTCAGCGAGCCTTCCCGCATGCATCAGCGTTATCGCCTTCCCGGACATCCTTATGATGTTTCTCGAGAGGTCCATGACCCTGTCCTTCCTCTTCTGGAGCTTGATCAGGTGTTTCTCTATGTCTTCGATGTCGGGCATCTCTTGCATTCGACCACTATGGCTTGTTTACGCTCTTTGGATTCTTCAACCTTTTCATCATGATGACGGTTTGCCGATCGTCTTCGATCTGCCGTGCCAGAAAAGGTACTGCTGCGCGTATCCCGCATACGGACCCCATTTATTCTCCGCGAACGAGTGTATTTCCCTGGCGCTCGTTTTCCTGCTCCCAAAGTAGACGTGCTCGACCACGCGCTTGATCCAGACGTCAGTCGGGAACGCCTGCATCTTTCCGTAGCCGAAAAGTAGCACGCAGTCCGCTACCTTGTCGCCGATCCCGCGGTGCTTCGTGAGTTCGAGCTTGGCGGTAGCGTAGTCCATGCCGTACAGCGCATCCGAATCGAACCCGCCCGCGAACGACGCAGCCACGCCCTTTATATACTTCGCCCGAAAACCTGTTCCGCAAGCCGTCAGTTCTGGAATAGTCGCCTTGGCTATCGAGGCAGGCGACGGGAAAAGCTTTGCGCACGCCCCTTTCCCTTTGTAATCGTCACCGAAGACGTCGACGAACTTGCGTATCGTGCCCCTGATCCTTTTCATGTTGTTGGCCTGCGATGTGAGGTAGCAGAGCGTCGCCTCCCACGGGTCGCTCTTAGTCATCCTGAGCCCGCGCAGCGAAGTTATCGCCTCGTGCATGAACTGGTCGGTGTCGATGGCAGCGTATACCTTGCGCATGTCTTGGCTCAGGCCGAGTCTTGCGCGGATGTCATTCTCCGCGCTCTTGGCGGTGTATTTGCCGATGTAGTTGTAATCTATGTTCGTAGATGACTTGGTTTTCTCACAGTGAAGTCTGATAACTCCCCTGTCCGTGACGTAAGACAAGCCTTTGCCGTTCTTTTCCAGACGGTATTCGCCGTAGAACGCGAGCGGCTGCCCGCTCTCGAATGTAAGCTTCAGGTCGAAGTCTTTTACGATGAACATGGATTTTCCTTTAGATGAGTTCAACGAACGGCCTTCTTATCTGGTTTGTCGTATCCCTCTCGCGTATGGTGACGGTGTCGTCCTCCAAGGTGGTGTAGTCGACGGTTATGCAGTGGCTTATGCCTATCTCATCGGCCCTTGCGTACCTCTTGCCGATGCTGGCAGTCTCGGAGTAGTAGGCGTCCGTGTTTTTTTCGAGCATCATCCTGTGTATCTCTTTCGCCTTCGCGATGAGCTTCTCGTCCTTCTGCAGGGGAAAGACCGCGTACCTGTACGGTGCCACGCTCTCCTTGAGCCTTAGCCAGTTCCAGCCCCTCTCGGCATCCTCGACGACGCAATTGTCGATGAGCGAGAACAGCAGCCTGCCCGAGCCCATGCTCGCCTCCACGACGTGCGGCAGAACCTTCTTTTCGTTGCTTATTATCGCGAGGTCCTGGCCCGACGTCTTCGCGTGCTGCGAAAGGTCCCAGTCGCTCCTGTACGCGTTGCCAGCGACCTCTATGTAGCCGTAGCTCGTCTTGACTTCGAGGTCGACGTTGCCCTTCGAGTAGTGCGGAAGCTCCTCCTTCTCGAGCTCCCTGAACCTGTAGGCCTTCTTGTCCATGCCTATCGCGTCCATTAGCTTCTCTTCGAGGTACAGCAGGAACGCGAAATGCTTGCTCGGCACGTTCCCGTTCTCGAGCAGCTCCTTCAAGGGCAGGATTTCCTCCTTGTCGCCATTGTTGCTTCGTATGAAGTTTATCTCCGTCTTGAGCACGTCCTCGATGTCGAATCCGAAGATCTCCTTCGGGTCGTCCTCCGGGTCTATGAACATCTCGTACTCCATCTGGGTGAATTCCCTGACCCGAACCAGCTGCTGCCTTGGCGAGATCTCGTTTCGGAAAGCAGGTCCTGCCTGGGCAATGGCCACCGGAAGCTTGAGGCCCTGCGTCTTGTACAGGTGTATGAAGTCGACGTATATTCCCTGGGTCGTCTCGGGCCTAAGGTAGCAGGTCTCGCCGCCGTAAGGGCCGACCTGCGTCTTGAAGAGAAGGTTGAACTTCTCGACCTTGCCGAGGGGATTTCCGCACCTCTCGCATTTTATTCCGGTGCCCGCGTCCCGAATAGCCTTCTCCATGTGCTCGATGCTCATCTTCTTTACCGAGCTTAACGCCTCGGTCATGCCCTTCTTCTCGTAGTAGGATTCGAGCAGCTTGTCCGCCCTAAACGGCGTCTTGCACACGGTGCAGTTGGTTATCGGATCGGTGAAGGTGTCGATGTGGCCGCTCGCCTTGAGCACGACTTCCGGCACGATGTTCGTGGTCTCAATCTCTAGCGCGCCGGTCCTGTTTATGAACAGCGACCTCCACTGGTTTTCTATCCTCTTCTTTATCCGAACGCCGATCGGGCCGTAATCGTAGAAGCCCGCGACGCCGTCGTATATGCCAAAAGCAGGATAGTAGACGCCGCGCCTTACCATTATGTCGCTGGCCGCGCTTTCCTTCTTGCCATCGTTTTTCATGATGATCACGAACAGATTATGCGTAAGATGGGCTGGCAAAAATTATAAGCGTGCTTGAACGCCTCGGCGGGCCTCTTGGCAACCTATTTATAGTTGTAATTACAAATATGTCTGGTGTTATATTTGCCTGAGACCGCTGAAGAAAAGAGAAAGCGAATCCTAACGCTTGCCAAGGAGGCTGTTGGCAAGGCCTACTCAACGGGCGAACACGCCCTGGCCCAGGCGGTCAACGCTTACAACGAGACCGAGAAGTCCCGCAACCTCCTGCACGAGAGATTGGAGGAATGGTACGGGATATACTTCCCGGAGCTGGAGACGGGCAGCCCCGAGACCTACGCGAGGTTCGTGATCGAGGCGGGCAAGGACAAGAAGCAGGCGAGCATGGAGACGCTCGAGAAGGTCTCGAAGGAGAAGGCAGCCGAGATCCACGCGCTCATACAAAGGAGCATAGGCAACGAGCCCAATCCCGCAGAGTACGAGGCCATAAAGGCGCTCGCGGTCAAGGAGCTCGAGCTGATCTCGCTTGAGAAGGAGCTCGACGCCTTCATGAAGGAGAACGTGCCCAAGGCGATGCCGAACATATGCTACCTGATAGAATATCGGCTGGCGGCGGAACTGCTCGCGAAGGCGGGCTCGCTCCAGAAGCTCTCGGTCATGCCTGCAAGCACGCTCCAACTGCTCGGCGCGGAGAAGGCGCTGTTTCGGCACCTTAGGTCCGGAAGCAGGTCGCCGAAGTACGGAATACTCTTCAGGCTAAAGGAGGTCACCATGGCGGACCGTTGGAACAAGGGAAAGGTCGCCAGGGTGTTCGCAACCAAGCTCAGCATAGCCGCAAGGGCCGATGCGATCACTAAGAGGTTCATAGGAGAGGAGCTGAAGGCCTCGCTTGACAAGTCCCTCGAGCGCATAAAGTCCGCTCCGATTAAGCCCCATGTTGAAAGGCCGGAGAACGAGCGCGGCTTCAGGCAGGGCGGAAGGCCGAGGCAAGGCAGGCCAGCATTCAAGAGGGAGGCCCCGTTCAGGCCGAGCAACCGGCCGGCACTCAAGCCGAACTACGGCAGGCCCTCCGAAATGCCAGGAGAGGGACGAGAGGAGCAGCCGCGCGAGGAGAGGTACGATTCAAGGCGCAAAGGGCCTTACAACAGGAGGCCGAGCGAGAGGCAAGAATCCTCGACAATGGCCGCGCCAAGGCCTTACGCAAGGCCGGAGAGGCGCGATGAGGATCGCGACCAGAGCTCGCGCAGGTACGGGGAGAGGCCCGACAACTACGGGAGCGAGAGGCGCGACGAAAGGCCCCACGTGGGCAGGTACGGAAATCGGAGCGAGGGCAGGCCGCAATACGGCAGGCCAACCCACCGCTACGAGAGCAGGCCGGACACAGGATTTAGAAGCAGGAGGCCCGACAGCAGGTACGCAAGGCCCCAGGAGAGCAGGTACGGCGACAAGCCGAACCCGTTTGGAGGGAGACCCGTAGGCAGATTCGGCGGAAGGCCCGAAAGCAAGTATGGCGAAGGCCGCGGCGATCGCTACGGAAGCCGCCCGGACCGTGGCCCGAGGGAGAGGCCCGACTTCAGGGCGAAGAAGCGCGGGAAGCGCAGCGACCGCAGCTGAAGGTTTAAATATTTGAATTTCATAACTCAGTAATATTCGTTTTACTGTAAGGTGTAATTTTGAATCCTGACGATGACAAATCATCTTCCGTGCAGGAAGAAAGCAACCGGCAAGGCGTTGAGGAAAGCCCTGAAGTGAACGACCCGCTGCTCGCTCCCTATCACAGGACTGCGGCGCAGATAGAGAAGATGCCGATAATCGAGATGACGAAGACCATCTGTCCGGAGTGCAAGCTAATAATCGACGGCACGATCTACAAGGACGGGGACATCGTGATGATAAGGAAGACGTGCCCTGAGCACGGCCAGACGGTCGAGAAATACTGGGAGGACTACGACCTGTACATGAAGATGCGGAAGTACAACTACGAGGGCAGGGGCCTCGACAACCCTGACTACGCCGACGACGGGAAGAACTGCCCGTTCGACTGCGGGATATGCGAGAGGCACAAGTCGCACAGCGGCCTCATAAACGTGGTGGTCACGAACCGCTGCCACCTGTCCTGCTTCTACTGCTTCTTCTACGCAAAAGACGGCGAGCCTATATACGAGCCGACCATCGACGAGCTGGACAAGATGTTCGTAAAATTGAGGTCGCAGAAGCCGATTGCCTCCAATGCGATACAGCTGACCGGCGGCGAGCCGACGCTTAGAAACGACCTTCCGGAGATAGTAAAGAGGGCCAAGCAGGCTGGCTTCGACCAGATACAGCTCAACACGACGGGCATAGAGCTCGGCTTCGACCCGAAGCTGTTGCTCAAACTCAGGCACGAGGGGCTAAGCACGCTTTACATGAGCTTTGACGGCGTGAGCGCCAGGACGAACCCCAAGAACCACTGGGAGGTCCCGCTTGCGATAAGCGCTGCAAGGAAGGCGGGCGTAGGGATAGTGCTCGTGCCGACAGTCATAAGGACGATGAACGATCACGACCTCGGATCGATAATAAACTTCGCGCTCAACAACATCGACGTCGTCAGGGCGATAAACTTCCAGCCGGTGTCCATGGTGGGCAGGATGCCTGCGAGGCAGAGGGAGAAGCAGAGGATAACCGTGCCCGGGGCGATAAAGCTAATCGAGCAGCAGACCCACGGCATAATATCGAAGGACGACTGGTTCTCCGTCCCATACACCGGCGCGATAAACAAGTTCCTCGAGGCGCTCACCGGCGAGTACAAGTACGACCTCTCCACGCACTTCGCGTGCGGGGCAGGGACCTACCTGTTCCTTGACAAGGACGACAAGGTAATACCGATAACGAGGTTCGTGGACGCGGCCGGCCTGGCCGAGCATCTGGAGGGCTTTGCCAACGAGCTCGAGGGCAAGAGCAAGCTCGAGAGGAAGCTCGTAGCTGTCAAGGCTTTCGCCGGCATAGGCAAGTTCATAGACAAGGAAAAGCAGCCCAAGGCGGTGAACTTCGCAAAGATACTGACGAAGATACTCACGAAGCACGATTTCAAGAGCATAGGGGACCTGCAGATGAAGACGCTCTTCCTCGGCATGATGCACTTCCAGGACGAGTACAACTACGACATAAAGAGGGTCGAGAAGTGCGAGGTCCACTACACCCTGCCGGACGGAAGGGTCATACCTTTCTGCACATTCAACGTGATCCCCGAGCTGTACAGGGACAAGGCGCAGAGGGAGTACGCAATACCTGCGGCCGAGTGGGGCGCGACGCACCAGGGCTGGAGCTACGCGAAGGAGAAGTACAAAAGAAACATAAACGACCTCGTAGCCAAGGACGAATACAAGCAGGCCTACGGGAATCTTACCGACTACTTCTCGCTTCCCGTGAACAGGCCGGAGCTGCTTGAAGAAAACAGGGAGGAGTACTGAGGCGAGGGCATGGACAAGAGAACCAGCGACAACAAGGACCTTTACACCAAGAGCCAGGGCGCGTCTTCTTACGACGAGTATCTGGAGGACGGCGGCAAGAGGTACAGGGTTCCGTATCGCACAATAAAGGAAGTAATATTCACTGGAGTCGGGAAGGACGAGCTGCGGGACGCCGAGCACGCCGCGAGGCTGCAGTACAGGCTGCTGCTCCTCGAGCCGGTGCTTAAGGCAAAGGTTGATTTCGACGGACAGAAGATAACGATACTCTACAATCCCGAGACCGCGCCTAACAGGTTCGCAAAGATGAGCCTGCAGGGTCTGCTGGACTTCCTCGCGAAGGAAGGCGTGCTGCTCGATTCTAAGGAGTCAAAGTCGCGCGACGTCGATTACTATAGGGAGGTGTACTGCTACCAGTACGACCCGAAGCAGATAAGGGAACGCCCTCCGTACAGCTTCACGCTAGAGGAGTGGCAGAAGGGCATGAAGGGCAAGTATGTCGCCAAGATAAAGGCCGCGGAGTCAAAGAAGGCCGAGAAGTTCAGCGAGTGGAAGACGGACTTCGAGGCGCAGCACCCTGAGCTGAAGTGACCTTAACCTGGATTATTTCTGCACGTACGTAACGTCGGACAGGTTGACCGTGCCGTTGATGTAGCCTGATTCGTAATACCTGTCCGCGAGCTTCTGCAGCGTGGCCGCGGCGCTGGCGTTCCCGAACTGGCCGCTGAACGTGCCGTTGATCATCGCGAGGCTCATCCACGGCGTTCTTGTGTCATTGCTTTCAAGCTGGCCAAGCGTCATGTTCATGTGGCTCGCAAGTATTCGCAAGGTGCCCTGCGGATCGGCTTCTATGTATTTCATGGCATTCTCCATGGCATTTGCAAATCTCGCGGCCGCCCCGGGATTCTGCTCCGCGAAAGCGGAGGAGAATGCGTACACCCCCTCGGGGTTCGGGTTCAGGTTCTCGGCGTTGGTTGAGTTCGGAAGGTTCCTAGCGACTCCCGTCTTCACAGCGTTTATCATTATCGGCTGCACGGTCAGTATCGCGTCCACCTGGTTCGCGGCCAGGGCGCCGAGTATGGCCGACTGCTGCGTCGCTATGTATGTCATGTTGCTGGCATTGAAGTACCTGCCCAGCAGCCAGCGCGAATTGGCCTTTGCAGTCAGGCCGGGATATATCGCTATGCGCTTTCCTTTCAGGTCGGCCAGGGACTCATAGGCGGAGTTGGGCCTGACCATGACGCCCGAGGTGTTCGTTCCCGACAGGGTCATCGCCTCGACCATGAACACCTTGAACTGACCCGGCTGTACTGCGTCTATGGCAAAAAGGTCCGCGGACCCTATAGGCACTCCGACGTCGGCCTTGCCCGAAAGTACTGACTGGGTTATTAGTGAAAGCGCCTGGTATGAGGTGCCCTCCACCGTTATGTTTGCCTGTTTGAAGTAGCCCAAATCTTCCGCTACCCAGAAGGGCATGGCAGATATGGAGTACGCGTAAGAGACGCGGACGGTAGCCGAGGCGTTGGCGGGGTGCTGCGCGACAAGCGCCGACCCGAGATATAAGAAAGACAGGAGCGCCACGGCAAGGAGCGCCAAAGCAAGATATGACGTTGGTTTACCGACCATGATGTGCGACCGCACGTCCAAGCAGGGAGGACTGAATACTGTAAGACAAGTGATTTAATAAATGTTTCGTAAACTCGAAGATTTTCGCAACTTTGACTGCTTATTTTATAAAGGGTCTTGGATTCATTTTCTAAGGTCGATTATGCGCTTCAATTTGCCCGACGAAGTCCTTGGGACGTCGACCCTGCCTGCGAAGACGAGCGCCTTTTCCGAGCGGAAGTGCGAAAGGTCCTGCAGCAGTGCGTTCTTCTCAGGCCTGCACTTCTCGGGCAGCGTCAGCTCGATGAAGTCGGCATAGTCCTTGGTCTGGACGCGCAATACGAAATCCTCGGAATACTTTGATATCGCGTCCTCGATCGACGATTTCGAAAACAGCTCGCTGTTAATCTTTATCCTGTCGTCCTCCCTAGACTCGAGATGGAACTCCCTGACCGATCCGTCCTCATTGTACTTGACTCTCGTTACAACGTCGCCCGTCTTGTACCTTATCACGGGCGTGGAGAAGTTCTTCAGGTCCGTTACGACGAGTTCGGTGCCCTTTTCGGTATCGAGCGTCTCAAGAAATATGTCTGAGCCGGTGACGCGGAACGTCCTAAAGTCCTCCTTCTTCGATATTCCTATGAACGGGCATTCGGTCATTCCAAATATGTTGCTTACGGAGATCCCGATGTCGTTGAACCTCTTCGAGTACGATTCCAGCAGCCTCTCGCCCGTCACGACGATACTTCGGGGTACGCAGTCCGCCTGCGCGGGGCCGAGCTCCTCAAGAAGCTTCAGCGCGTAGCTCGGTATCGACAGCCAGAGTGTCGGCCTGATCAGTTCTATCGCCTCGAGGGTCTTTTCCTTCGGGCACGTGTTCTGGAAGCCGAGCGGCACGACGGGCACGCCCGCCTTGATGCACGCCCGTTCGCAGAAATTGCCTATGTAGTTGTACGCGAAGAGATTGAGCGCTATGTCCGATTTGCCGGCGCCCGCCGCTTTGATCTGCCTGACCGCGCGTCCGATGAAAGCGTGGTATGCATCTTGGGAATAAAACACGTAAGAAGGAGCGCCGGTCGAACCGCTGGTCGAGCTCACCATTGCGAAGTCGCGCGGCCCTGGCGCGGCCCGTATGTCTTCCTTGGTGTGCAGCGGCACGCTCTCCCAGAAGCCATTTTCCGAGGAAGGAATGCCGAAGTGATTCAGCAGTCTCCTCTTTGCGTCTAGCATGTCCGCCATGCTCCTTCTTCGCGTTTCAAATTTATAAAATGCTTGACCATCTGCCGGACGCTGCCAATTTTATAAGCTTTCAATTCCAACTCCTCTCATGATAGTTGTCGGATTCAACTGGCTTCCCGTGGATTTCTGCAAGGCGATGCCTATAGAGCGGCACAGTGCGGTGGCCGCGGTGGTCGACGGCGAACTCGTGTTCTCGTCCGAGGAAAGGAGGTATACGCGCACGCCTTACGAGGCGGACGCATACGAAATACCGCTGGAGTCCTTCATTGCGATGTTCAAGTTCCTGAAAGACAGGTACGGGATAAAGCCCGGCAACGTGGACGCCTTCGCGGTGAACTGGGATCCGTCTTCGGCGAAGTATTCCCTCGATTCTGCCATTTCCATGGACTACCGCCTTCATTCCGGTGGAGTGGAGAGGCTCGCCAAGGCAGGGGGCGAAGCGCAGTCAGGCGACCCGAGCCTTGACCTGTCCCGCCTGTTTCTTGCGGGCATATACCGGAAGATGGGGACCGAGCTGCCGAAGGACGCGAAGGTCTATCTTGTCGAGCACCGCCTTGCGCATGCGGCCTCCGCCTACTACTTCTCAGGGTTGAACTCGAGCGCGGTAGTGCTCACCGATCCCGGAGGAAGCAACGAGGCGACCACTGTGTGGAAGGTGCGGAACGGGGAGTTCGAAAAGTCCCTGGACCTGGGAAAGGAAAACGGGTCGATAACGGGCGTTTACGGAAGGGTCGCCAGCGGCTTAGGGGTGCAGTCCGACGCGCTAATGTTCCTGTCCTCATACGGGACGCGCAACCCCGAGATGTGCGAAAGGGTGATGTCTTTCGTCGGCGGAGGAGCGAAGGTCCCCTACTACTTCTCCAAGCGCCACGGCGAAATAGCGGGCGAGATACTGGAGGGCGTCAACCTCAAGTGGAACCATAACGGCCCCATGAGGAAAGACATCGCGGACGTGGCATGGTGCGCGCAGGACCTTGCCGAACAGCTCATGCTCAGGGTTGCGTCGTGGGTCAGGGAAAACACTGGCGAAAGGAACCTCTGCTTCGCAGGCAAGACGGCCCTGGACTCTAAGGTGAACATGCGCCTGCGCAAGTCCAAACTGTTTAGCGACGTGTTCGTCTTTCCGGACGCTGACGATTCCGGATGCCCTGCCGGAGCTGCGGCTTACGCGTACGAGCACATGCTCGGAGGCAAGATGAGGTGCAAAAGGCTGCCTTCCGCCAGGCTCGGCCCCGAGTACGATGGCGAGCGCGTAAGGAAGGTCGTGCAGAGGGGGAAATGGAAGGCAAAGAAGGTTGACGACCCGTCCGAAGTCGCGCAGCTCGTTTCAAAGGGCAAGATCGTGGCGTGGTTCGAGGGAAGGTCCGAGATCGGGCCAAGGCCCTTGGGCGGGCGCAGCATCATAGCCGATCCCACGACAAAGGACTCGTGGAAGGCGATCAACGAGCTGAAAGGCAGAAGGTGGTGGAGGCCGCTGGCGCCGGCCGTGCTTTACCAGGACATGCGGAGATACTTCACAGGTCCGATGCCCGCGCCGTTCATGAACACAATGCTCGAGCTTAACGGCCGGGGCGCGTCCGCGCTGCCTGCGGTCTGCTCCGTGGACCGCTCCACTGAGCCGCAGAGCGTAAGGAAGGCCGAGAACGCGAAATGGTACGCGATGATAAGCGCGTTCAAGGACATCAAAGGAGAGGGCGCGGTAGTGAACGCGAATTTCAATCTGGCGAAGGAGCCGCTCGTCGAGACCCCAGAGGATGCGATAGCAAGCTTTAGCCTGGGCGGGTTCGACGCGCTGTATCTGGACGGCTGGCTCATACTCAAGAAGTAGCCGCCTTTCGCCAAATTCACATCGCTTCCTTCAGCTTTCCTAAGATCTACTTTATTATCTCCTTCTTCCTCTCATCCTACTTGAGCTTGATGCTTTCGGCGTTGCT
>CABMGC010000052.1 GCA_902385515.1 uncultured archaeon | reverse complement strand
CTGAGATATCCGTTCTTCTTGTCGAATATTATGTTGCTTCTGGTCCTGGACGGCGCCACGAACTTCGGGTTCCTGCCTGATTCTATGTCGGCAATTATGCCCTTGCCCATGTCCTCTATTCTCTTCTTTGCGGCTTCCTCGACCATGATATCACTTCTCCTGTTCGCCGCCGACGATCAGCGGCGGCTTTTCCATGTAGTCCGTCGTCATGTACTGCCTCAGCTCCTTAACTATCGACCTGGACCTGGCACCCTTCTTCAGCTAGTACTCGAGCACGTCGGCTATGTTCTTCGCGTAAAGTAGCTTTATCTTCCGAAGCTCGCCCTTGTCTATGTACACGTCCTCCTTGTTGCTCTCAGGTATTACGACGAACTTAAGGCCGGCGTCTATTGCCGCCTTGACCTTCGCGGTTATCCCGCCCACTGGCAGGACGGATCCCCTGACGGACAGCGAGCCCGTCATGGCAAGGTCCTGCCTTATAGGTATCCCTTCCATGGCCGATATGACGCTTACCGCAACCGATACGCTCGCGCTGTCCCCCTCGACTCCGGAGTAAGTCTGTATGAACTGGACGTGGATGTCGTAGCTGGCGATGTCCCGGTGCATGTGCCTCTTGATGACCGCGCTTATGTTCTTCACCGCCTCCTGGGCGATCTTGCCCAGCTTCCCGGTCGCTATCAGCTTGCCCTCGGACCTCGAGCTCGAAGGCGTGACCTCCGCGGCAATAGGCGTGATTATTCCCGTGGGGGCCGTCCCAGTGCCCAGGACAGCGAGCCCGTTGACCTTCCCTATGGCGAGGCCGGAGTTGCTGAACACCTTGTAGTCCTTCGTGAACTCAAGCATCTGCTCGGCGTACTGAGCCTCTATGGGCTCCGCCAGGCTGAGCGCGCCTATGACGTCCGCCTTGGTTACGACCTTCTCCTTATTCTCGACAGCCAAATCGCCCGCCGCCCTTATGACTCCTCCGAGGTCCCTTAGTATGAGCGTAAGGCTGTTCTTCCTTCCGCTCCTTCTCCTGGCCTCGTTCATTATCTCCATGCAGGCCTCGTAGTCAAAGTGAGGTATCCTTCCGTCCTTCTTGACCTCCTGGGCTATGAACTTTATTATCTTGTCCTGGTTTTCTTCGGTGTCTCTCATGGTGGACTCCATGTAGACTTCGTATCCGTAGCCCCTTATCCTGGACCTGAGGGCGGGATGCATCCTCGTTATGTCGTTGAGGTTTCCCGCGGCCACGAGAAGGAAGTCAGAAGGAACCGGCTCGGTCCTGACGATCGCTCCCGAGCTCATCTCGCTCTGGCCGGTTATCGGGTACTTCTTCTCCTGCATGGCGGTGAGCAGCTCCTGCTGCGACTTCGGCTCAAGGTCCGCGACCTCGTCTATGAACAGGACTCCCTTGTTCGCCTTGTGCACCGCCCCGCTCTCGACACGAAGGTGCGCTGGCGTGCCAAGCCCCCCGCTCTGCAGCGGGTCGTGCTTGACGTCGCCGAAGAGGGCTCCCGCCCTGGAGCCGGTGCCGTCTATGAAAGGGGCGTGGGCCATGCCAGTGTTGTCGACTATGAGCTTGGGTTCGCTAGACTCAAACAGGCCGGGCATCATCCCTCCGACGCGCCTGAATCCTCCGACGAACACCACCGCCGACCCGAAGAACAGTATCCCGAGTATGAGTGCCGCCACGACGACAAGCTGGTTGCCCTGCAGCAGGTCTGTAAGAGACAGTATGAAAAGAAGCGCGACGATCAGGACTATCACCGGCATTATGCTGGGTCTGCTGCCCTGGCCGGCGTCGGTCCTGCTCTTCGCCCTTTCCTTTTGTATGAGCTGGCGTCCCTGCCCGTCGCCAAGCGGCTTCGACGGGTCGTAGTTGGGATAGGTCTTGACAGTCTTTATGAGCGGCATGTTTTCGCTGTTGGGATTCTTGTACGCGAGGACGTCCTCCAGGTCGACCGCGGGCCTCAGCTCAGCCATCGCTTGCGCAAGCATGGTCTTGCCGGTCCCTGGCGAGCCTATGAGGAGGATGTTCCTTCTCTGGGCGGCGGCCTTCTTGACTATCTTTACCGCCTTCTCCTGGCCTATCACCTGGTCGATGAGCTTGTCAGGTATCTTTATCTCGTCAGTGGTCTTGAATCTTTTCATCCTAGAGCCTCCGTAAGAATATAGTGCTTAAGTAATACGTGTCAGCATTTTAATAATTAATCGCAACGCTGCGCATCTGTTCCCGAAACGCGCGCATTTTCCAATCGCTTGGAGCGGTCGCCCCGCGTCGGCTGAATAGTGGAAGTATGCAGCGTTTAGAGGGTGGGGAATAACAGGTAAAATACGCTCTAAACGCCATATATACTTTTTCAAAAACATTTATAAGCTTTTCTACAAATCGGCCAGTCACCCCATCCCGGCGGCATCGCGCGGCGACCCATTCTTCGGCGGGCAGACAATACTTATATTCCTATTCGTGTTATTGGATTCATGGACATCGAGACAAAAGTCTCCATAGTGAAGGAGCTGGCCGAGGAGGTCGTCACCGAATCAGAACTCAGGTCGCTGTTCGAGACTGACGCGCACCCTATCGCCTACGACGGCTTCGAGCCTTCGGGCATCGCACCGATACACTTCGGCCTGCAGCGCGCGCGGAACGTGAAAAAGATGCTGGAGTGCGGCGTGAAGTTCAAGCTCTATTTGGCGGACTACTTCGCCTTCATAAACAACAAGCTCGACGGGGACCTGGACCACATAAGGACCGCTGGCGAGTACTTCATCGAGGTCTGGAAGGCGAGCGGGCTCGACTCGAGCAAGGTCGAGATCGTTTGGGCAAAGGACCTTATGGAAAATCTTGACTACTGGGACAAGGTCCTGCGGGTCGGGAAGGCCACGACGCTTGAGAGGGTGAAGCGGGCCATAACAGTCATGGGCAGAAAAGAGGGGGAGTCGGTCTCCGCGGCCCAGCTGATGTATCCAACGATGCAGGTAACCGACATATTCTACATGGACGTTGGCATATGCCAGATGGGGATGGACCAGAGGAAGGCCAACATGCTCGCGCGGGAGGTCGCCGACAAGTACAAGTGGAGAAAGCCGGTCGCAGTGCACCATTCGCTGCTGCTCGGCCTTCAGGGAATCCCGCCGGGAGTCGACGTAAAGGGCGACTCGGACACAGCGATAGAGTACAAGATGTCGAAGTCGAATCCGTCCAGCGCGGTCTACATGCACGATTCGTACGACGTAATAAAGAAAAAGGTTGCAGGCGCTTACTGCCCTGAGAAGGTCGTGGAGGGCAACCCGATGTTCAACTGGCTAAGGCTGGTGCTGCTAAGGGACATGAAGGAGCACATAGCGATCGAGAGGCCTGCGAAGTTCGGCGGAACGTTCGAGGCCGCGGGATACAAGGAGCTTGTCGAGTCGTACCAAGCAGGAAAGCTGCATCCGATGGATCTTAAGAACTACGTGGCTGAGAGACTGGAGGAGCAGATAAAGCCGGTGAGAGAGCATTTCGAGAAGAACGCGCACGCAAGAGAGCTGTACGAGGCGGTGAAAAGCTACAGGATAACGAAGTGAGACCATGTCTGACCTAGGCAACGCTCTTGTGATTTCTGGCATCGCCCTCATGGCGCTTTCATTATCTATGGGGTACTTGATGTACACCGGCGCCCCCGCCGCTTTGCCGTCGGCGAACGTCGCCTCCGCCGGAACGATCAACGCCTCCATTGCGACGCTGATGAACGGCCTGTCAGGCACCCTCGCGTCTGAGGCCGCGACGCTGACGAAGATAACGATACTCTTCCTCTTCGGCAGCATAGGCTACAAGTTCACGAACCTTGGAATCCAGGAGAACAAGGCCAACGTCCCGCGCGATTTGGGCAAGCCGAAGGAGGACCCGGCAATTCCACAGGAGGAAAACCGAAGGCTTGAAAAGGAGAGCTTCAGCTGATGCTTATCAGGGCGGTGCCTACCGCGATGACTCCCACTCCCACCCACCTGAGCAGGGGCACGGCTTCGCCAAGGAAGGCGAACGCGATCACGCTTGCGAATATGTAGCTGAGCCCGCTGAACCCGTACGCCCAGCCGAGGTTCGACCTGCTCAGTACGTAGAAGTATATTATGGTGGACACGCCGTAGCTCACGAGGCCCAGGAACACCAGCTCTATGAGCGCGTACTCGCCGCTAACGACGCCGATCTTGAACAGCACCTGGCCGATTGCGCCGAGCGACGTGCTGACAAGGAGCATCAGCGCGTAGGCGGTCTTGTTGTTCATGCGATCACATAGGGTAGGTCAGCGACACGAGCGTTATCCCGAGTATTATGAGGCATAGGCCGAGCACGCGGGGCAGCGTGGTCTTCTCGTGAAGGACGAATTTTGATATCAGGAGCACGAATATGAACGTGCTCGCGAACACCGGGTAGACGAAGGAGATTATCGGGGCGATGTGCAGCGCGTATATGTACAGCAAAAAGCTCACGAAGTACATGCCGAGCCCGAGGAGCGTGTACCTGTTGCGCAGCACCGTCATCATGCCTTTGATGCTGAAGGCGAACTCCTTCACGTTTCTCTTGAACAGGTACTGCGAGAACGCGGAGATGGCTGCCGCCGTCAGCGTGAGGGCTATTATCACTAGCACGTCCTGCATGAAAATACTAATAGGATTTACAGCTAAGCCTTTTAATCTTTGAGTTTTATATCAAACTGATTTCGTGGTCTCATGAAGTTCGCGTTTCTCGAGAACCGGTACGAGGGGCACGCCTTCGTCTTTTCGCTGGGTGTGCTGGCGCTGAGCGTGCTGGCGATAGTCTCGTTCGTCCTAACTGGCGGCAGCATACTGTTCTACGCGTTCGCTCTGCTAGCGATCGCGCTCGGGTTCTACATGGCATACCATTTGTCCAAATCCCCGGAGGCCACTTCCGACCACGCCGCCACACCTGTGGCAAAGAGACCTGCGAGGAAGGCTGCCAGAAGGGGGCACTGACGGCGGGTAGATGCGAAGCCTGATAATTGCCGAAAAGCCAAGCGTAGCGCTCAAAATAGCAACGGCGCTTAGCGAGGCCGCCCCTTTTAGGAAGAACTTCAACGGAGTCAGCTACTACGAGCTGCAGAGCAAGGGCGACACCCTGTACGTCGTGGCGGCAGTGGGACATTTGTTCTCGCTCTACCAGAAGGGCGCGGAGAAGAAGCTGCCCGTGTTCGACGTCGAATGGGTGCCGTCGTTCAAGGTAAGCAAGACGTCATACTTCACCAAGAAATATCTCGACACGATAAAAGAGGTGGGCAAGAACTGCGATTCATTCGTCAATGCCTGCGACTACGATATCGAGGGCACCGTCATAGGGACGAACATAATCAAGTACGTCCAGGCTAACGACGTCAACAAGGAGATAAGCGGCGACAAAGTAAGGAGGATGCACTTCTCCACCACCACCCGCTCGGACCTTCTCGCGTCCTACGGCAAGGCGGACTCGTTCGACCGGAACTACTTCGACGCCGGAGAGACGCGGCACGTGCTGGACTGGATTTGGGGCATAAACCTGAGCAGGGCCCTGATGAGGGCCATATCCTCCATGGGGCAGCGGAAGGTCATGAGCATAGGCAGGGTGCAGGGTCCGACGCTCGCGATACTCGCGGTGCGCGAGAAGGAGATAAAGGACTTCAAGCCGCAGGATTTCTGGAAGGTCATCGCAACGGTCAACGGCTACGATTTCGAGAACAAGAGGGGCCAGATATTCGACGAGGCGCTGGCAAAGGAGATCGCCGCGAAGGCCAGGACGGAGCCTGCCCTGGTCGAGAAGGTCGACGTGCACGAGTCTGCCCTTAGGCCGTTCCCGCCGTTCGACCTCACGTCGCTTCAGCTGGAGGCCAGCAGGGCGCTCGGTCTTGACCCGTCGAAGACGCTGGCGATGGCGCAGACCCTTTACGAAGGCTCTTTCATATCCTATCCGAGGACTTCTTCGCAGAAGCTTCCGCCGTCGCTAAACCTTCCAAGGATAATAACCGAGCTTTCCAAGAACCCCGCATACAAGGAGCTGGCGGACGCGCTG
Organism: uncultured archaeon; assembly: GCA_902385515.1. GTDB lineage: Archaea > Micrarchaeota > Micrarchaeia > Micrarchaeales > CABMGC01 > CABMGC01. The sequence goes on along the minus strand of CABMGC010000052.1, from coordinate 1,752 downwards.
ATCAAGACCTCGCGGTTCAGGCCGGCCGAGGGGCTCAAGGAGGACGAGGCGCACCCGGCGATATACCCCACCGGAGAGAAGCCGGCCCGGCTCGCGCCAGACGAGGCAAAGCTCTACGACCTCATAGTAAAGAGGTTCCTGTCTGTGTTCGCGGAATGGGCGAGCGTCGAGCATACGAGCGTTGCGGTTGCAGTGGGCGCGGAGAAATACGAGGCGCAGGGTAGCCGGGTCACAAAGAGCGGCTGGCTGTCCTTCTACAACTACTACAAGCCTGCCGAGAACTCGATACCCGCGTTCGTGCAGGGCGCGAAGGCAAAGGTCGACAAGTCACAGCACAAGAAGCTGGTGACGAAGGCACCGGACAGGTTCTCCAAGGCAGGCATCATCTCGCTTCTGGAGAAGAAGGGCCTCGGCACCAAGGCTACGCGGGCGGCGATAATCGACACGCTTTTCAACCGGGGCTACATACAGAACAAGCGCATCGAGGTAACGAGCTATGGGATGAGCGTCTACGAGGCGCTCAAGGCGTACTGCGAGCCCATACTCGACGAGTCGATGACAAAGAAGCTCGACGACGACATGGAGGAGATCATAAGCGGAAAGACGACGAAGGCGGCGGTGATAAAGGAAGGAAAGGACATAATCACGAGCATAATTATGACCTTCACGAAGAACCAGGGCGCGATAAGCGAGAGCCTGCAGAAGGGCCTGCAACTGACGAAGGAGTCGAACGTGCTTGGCAAGTGCCTAAAGGACGGCGGAAATCTCGTCGTCAAGTACTCAAGGGCGGGCAAGCAGTTCGCGGCGTGCGCCAACTGGCCGAACTGCAACAACACCTATCCGCTGCCGCAGAACGCCAAGATAGTGCCCACCGGCAAGGTCTGCGAGTTCTGCAAGACCCCGATAGTCAAGGTCTTCAGGCAGGGCAAGGTCTTCGAGATGGACCTCGACCCGAGCTGCATAACCAAGAAGAACTGGGCCAAGCCAGCGGCGGGAGCAAAGATTGCGCCTCCCGCGAAGGCGCAGGCGCTGGCAACTGCCGGGCCCGTCGCCGTGGTTCAAGCGGCACCCGCTCCGTCAAAGTCACTGGCAATTTCACCCTCGGTCCAAAAATTATCCACTCCTCCTGCTCAGAAAGCCACTCCTTTGGCGCCGGCGCCCGCGGGCGTCACTGTGCATGTGACCGTGAGAAAGCCCGCCAAGGCAAGGAAGCCGGCGGCCAGACCGAAGGCGAAGCCGAAGAAGGGAAAGGATGAGGATTCGAAGTGATTTTTTGTTCATATACTCGAGAGTGTACAGGAAGCTGAGGAGAGGGCCGCAGGTCATTTTGCCGAAGGACATAGGCATAATCATAGCGTACGCCGGAGTCGGCAAGGACAGCGTGTGCGTCGACGCGGGTACGGGCAGCGGCTGGCTGACCGTCAGCTTGGCGAGGATATGCAAGCACGTATACGGCTACGACGTCCGAGATGACTTCCTCAGGATAACCGAGTACAACGTCAACTATCTCGGGCTTGACAACGTCACCCTAAGGCTCGGCGACGTGACGAAAAAGATACAGGAGAAGGACGTCGACGTGGTCACGCTCGACCTGCCTGGATCGGAGAAGGCGCTCAGGAATGCGAAGAAAGCGCTGAAGCCCGAAGGCACGGTGGTGGGCTACCTGCCCAACATGGAGCAGGTGAGAAAGTACGTCGTGAAGCTGGAGTCGCTGAAGTTCATCGACGTACACACTGTCGAGGTAGTGGTCAG
>CABMGC010000051.1 GCA_902385515.1 uncultured archaeon | reverse complement strand
ATCGAATTTTTGCAGAAGCAGACCTTCCGCATGAACATCTCGAATCTCCTGACCGCCTTGTGCGTGCCTTTCCCTTTCTGATTTGCGAATGAATCATAGATGAAGTCATTCTCCAAAAGGGGCGCTATGACATTGCATAGCGCATGATGCACTACCCTGTCCCGAAAGTGCGAAGCACTTATTTTCCTTATTTTTGGATCTCTGATAATGAAAGTGGTCAGAGGCGCAGGCAAATAGGTGAAGCTCTCCAACTCGTATTTCAGCCGCTTGATGTTTCTTTCCAATTCCAATCCGAACTCTATGACATAATCCTTTTTCGTCCTGCCTTTGCAGGCCTTGATATAGGCAAGATAAAGATTTTCGTCAGAGCAAAGGGTAGAATACAGACTGCCGTAGGTCTTCATGGCATTGCCTCTGAAAGCCCAGGATGCAAGCAAGAACCATTGGAGCAAATGGACGGGCCGTTGTTCGCATTGAGGTTGAACCGCCTCTCGTTGTTGCGGGCATTGTTGTCCGAAGGCACGTAGAGCGACAACGGCACAATGTTAACCTATCTGCCATAATGCCATTTTCATGGCGACTTTGCAGCTTTACGATTTCAGAATGCTTACTCAGTATCGCTGCTGAACTTCATGTCTGGCAAGCTTATGAGTTGCCAGCGCTGCAGACGGGTGTGTGGTTCCTAGGCTTACATCCATGAACTTGGGTTAGTCGTTCATGATTCGGCGCGCACATTCGCGCGCCAAACCTAGGCAAATGAGATACGACCGACTTCCTTTTATTCTATTGCCCTTAGAACGTCTTTTGTGATTCTCACTAGCTCGGGATTCAGGACACCTGCCTCCGCGGCGGCATCCATCTTCGCCACTGCCGACCTGAAATTTTCAAGCAGCGCAAGATCGATTTTCGGCGAGGCTGCCTCTTCGCTCTTCCTAACCCCTAAAACCACCGGAGCAACATAGGACGGGCCGTTGACCGCATCGAGGTTGAACCGCCTCTCGTTGTAGCGGGCATAGTAGTCCGAAGGCACGTAGAGCGACAACGGCTGTGAGCCGCTCCAAGCATAAACGGTCTTTTCTATATCCCCTTTTCCTTTTGCAAGCTCTCCCTTATCGTTGAACGTAAAATATCCTGACAATTCTGAACCTTTCCCGTCCAGATAGAACCATTTTCCTTTCAGTTGTTCCTTGAGTTCCGGACTCTGATTCAGATTGACCAGCGCCTCTTGGGTTGTGAGCGGCCTTAGCCCGTTATGTGATAGTATATCCATCGTTTTGCGGTAATCTGCATTTGTTTCAGCAAAGAGTATAGGCACGGCTGCCTTCATTTCCTTAAAATGAATCTGCGTCAGTTCGATTGTTTTTGCCATTCTATCACTAGTTTCATTCAGGGTTCTATATCATCTCATTCCTTCCGTAGGAGTTCTTCCACTTCCTTGAGTTTCGCCACTCGCTTCTCGCGCTCAGCGATTTCCTTGTCCAGCGCGCCCGCTTCCTCGTTTAGTGAAGTTTTCTTTTCCTTCTTCTCCTTCAGTACCTTTTCGTGATCTCTTAGCTCAGCCTGAACGACCGCAAGGGGTGTCTTGTCATTTTCAGTGCCTCTCTGCAAAATTTTTTCTTTCGGAACCCCCAAAACCACCGGAGCAACACCGGACGGGCCGCCGCTCGCACCGAGGTCGAACCGCCTCTCGACGATGCGGGCATTGCAGTCCGAAAGCACGTTGAGCGACGGCTGTTTACCGCTCCAGACACGAACAGTATGTTCTACGTCGGCCTTCCTATCCACTGTCCCGCCTTCCTCATTGACCGCGAATAGCCCGTCTTTATCCGTGCCGGCCCCGGCCAGATAGAACCATTTCCCTTTCAGGGCATTCTTGAGCGTCTCGTCCTTAATCAGCAAGGAAAGCGCCTCTTGGGAAGCCAGCACCCTCAGGCCGTTAGCTTCGAGAGCCTTCATGGAATCTGCAAGGTCTCCTCCTTTTTCTGAAACGAACAATGAATTCCCGGAACTGCCTTTGATTTTGTTGAATTTGACAACTGCTAACTCTTTCGTTTTTTGATCCATTTCACCACATTATTCCTTATGCCGAAACCTCTTAATTAACGTTGACGTGAAACTGAAGCTTCGGCAGATGACGTTGTAAAAAGGTTCTGACTTTTACTCTCGATATTTTCCTTAATCCCAGCTCTATCGCCTCGCTCGTGCTTTTCTTCACGCCTCTAAGGGACGTCATGGGCTGGATACTATTCGCGATATTCGCCCCCGTCACGATCTGCGTAGCGTACCTGAGATTCAAAAACAGGAAAATGGCACTCCCGTACTACGCCTCTGTTGCCGGTACCTGGCTGGCAATGGCGGTTTGCCTTGACTATATTTTCATAGTCGTGCCGTACGCGCAGGCAGGCTACTACGGGCCTGACGTCTTTGCATACTACGCCACAACTTTCCTCATACCTCTCCTGGTCGGTTACGCGTACGGAAGGAAGTGACCGCCGCGACGTCACAGGCTCCTGAGGGCGTCTATGGGCTCCATCTTCGAGGCTCTCCAGGCAGGATAGATTCCCGCCAGAGCGCTTACCAGGACCGCAACGAAAAGCGCCTCTGCGATGGTCACAGGAGACAGCACCGGCGAGTACGACAGCGAGGATGACGAAGAGCTGGAGCTGCCGGAACTCCTATAGGTGGCTTGGGAGCCGCCCGAGCTTGCCGAAGATTCTCCTGCCCCGGGTTGCGGCGGAGACCCTCCGCTTATCCCGCTTGGGGCACCGCCCGATGATGCGGCCTGAGACGAGCTTGCCGCCGCACTCCCGGAGGTCGAGGATGAGCTGCCGGAACTTAGGTGGTTTATGCCGTAGGCCAGGCCGTATGAGGCGCCAGCGCCCACCCCTATCCCTATGATTCCTCCCAGAAGGCCTATTATCAGGGCCTGGGAAAGGAAGATTATCATCACTTGCCTGTTCTTGAATCCGAGCGCCTTCATGATTCCTATGTCATGGGTGCGCTCCAAAACTGACATGAGCATTATGTTCATTATCCCAACGGCCGCGACTAGCAGCGATATGCCAGCTATCACGACCAACAGCAGCGTTATCGAATTTATCATCGATGCGGCGGTCTCGGCGAGGCTCTGCATCGACATGACCCTGGCGTTGTTGCTGTACACGTCGGTGAGCAGGGTCGTGAGCGAGCTCACGCTGCTGGAGTTGGACGCCTTGACCAGTATGGTGTTGAAAGAGGTCTTGTGCAGAAGCACCTGAGCTGCCGGGAGCGAGAGCACGACCGCGCTGTCAACGGAAACGAGCGTGGATCCGTAGGATTTGAGTATTCCTGACACAGATATCGTGCTGCTTGTCGATCCGCGCCCGGACGAGCTCCTTAGCGTTGCCGGGAGACCGACCTGCACGTTCTGCGTCGATGACGGAATCGCGGCACTGTATCCCACGACCGCGGTCGGTGCAACAGTGTCTTCGAAGACGGATCCCTGATACATGCTGACGTTGCCGTTCAGCAATTCGGACAGGCCGTTGGTCGTGACTCCCAGGACGGACACGGACGTGTTGACGTTGTTCGACACCAGCGTCGCAGTGCCCGTGAGTATGGGCGTCGCCGAGCTTACGTTTGGAAGGGTGTAGAGATCCGCCACGTCTGAAACCGAGAACCCCGTCGACTTCGTCGAGGTCAGCATTATCGAAGTAGGCCCCAGCGAATTCATCTCCTTCTGTATCGCCGCGCTTATTCCTGCGGTCTGTGACACAAGGGCGATTATGGAAGCAACGCCGATCATTACCATGAGCACGGTCAGGGCAGTTCTTACCTTCTTTTCGCTGAGGTCTTTGTAGCTCAGCCAAAAAATGTCCTTTGCGTCCATTAGTATACCTTGCGTGGGCTTTTTCTTTTGCCGTTTCGGGCCCTTGCGGAATGCCCTTCATCTGCCTCATCTGCCTTGTCCTTTTCCTTGAGAAGTATCGCTATCCCTATCGCCATCGCCGCTGCGCCGACACAAGCGTAGGAAAGCCAGTTGCTCCCCGTCTGCGAAACGTCCGTCTGGTTTATGTACGCGCCGAGCAGGATAGCTGCCACGCCGAATAGCACAAGGCATACGCCGACGGTTATCGCTTTCTTGTTTTCCATTCCTAGCGCCTCAATACTCTACTTCTTTTGCGTGCGCACTGCAAGAATCGCCTTGCCCTTCTTCTTCCATACGAAGAACGCCGAGGCGCACAGCACCGCTGCCGCGACAAGCGCAATCGCCACCGTGTTGTCTCCGCCGTTCTGCGCGGTCGTGCGCACCGGAGGCGTCCTGGAGTAGTTTGCGGCGGAAGTGCCGGATATTTTCACGGACACGTTAACCCACTTTGTCAAGTTCTGCCTCAGTTCGTTCAGGTAGTTTATCTTTATCGGAACCGTGTAGGTTCCGCTAGTCAGATTGGTTTTTGCAGTAAGGCTCAGCGTCACCGAAGACTGGCTATCGGCCGCTATCGAGCCTACGAAAGTCGGGTTCGTGCCGTACGGAGTGAAGCCCGCGGGCGAAAGCGTTTTTGCTGTGACCGATGACGCGGGGGACGTGCCCATGTTGGTCAGTACGAAAGATATCGAAAACGTGCTTCCCTTTGTCACGACCGAAGGGGATACCGTCAGGCTCGACGTGTTCAGGTCTATGATTCCTCCGAACAGCAGGTAGTGGTTGTAGAAAAGCTGGTTCAGGTTGCTGCCGTTGTAGAAGTTCACCGAGACGTTTATCGGAATTAGCTGCGATATGTTGTCAGTGGTGACGTATATGCCCTGGTTTACGTAGGCGCTCATGTTGGGAAGCAGCGATACTACGGGCTCTGGCTGGTTGCCCACGAGCACGACGCCGCGATGGCCCGAAGAGGACAAGCTTACTGAGAGCATGCTGAGCGTGCTGTTGCCCGTGTTCGTGAGGTTGAACGTAAGGTTCTGCTGGCCCGCCTCGGTGATTATCTCGGGATCTATCGCGACCGACAGCGGGGACGGGCAGGCGTAGGTGGAGAAGCTTATGTTCCGGACCTCGCTGTCCGAATACATCGTGTAAAAGTTGTAGTTTATGTTTACCGCGGTCGATATGAAAGACGCGGCCGAGGGACTCACGAGCACAGGCAGGTAAACGGTCTTTGAGCTCTTCGCGCTCACGTTCGAGATCGTGGCGGTGTAGTTGGATATCGGAGACAGCCCCCTGGCATTCGCCCAGCTCAGCACTATGTTCTGCATCGCAGGATTTCCGGTTGCGCCCCTGTTGCCCACGGTTATCGGTACGTAAGTTACCTGGCCCCTGCAGAGGCCCACCATTGACGAGTTTACGTAGAAATTGGGGGCTGGAGGAATCGGGGCAGTGCCGGTTATGCCCGCGAGGGTAATGACCGGAAAAAAGGCTAACAGTGCCAAAAGATACATCATTTTCATTTTACCACTTTTTTAGAAACCAACATCTTCTCGAGTTTTCCGTCCTTTATATGAATGACTCTATCGCAATACTTCGTAAGGTCTGGATTGTGGGTCACCATGACTATCGTGACCTTGCCGGTGCTGCTTATTTCCCTGAACAGGCGGATGACCTCGTCCCCCGATTTCGTGTCAAGATTTCCGGTCGGCTCGTCAGCCAGCAGCATAGTAGGTTCATTCACAAGGGCGCGGGCGACCGCGACCCTCTGCTGCTCTCCTCCGCTAAGCTGATTTGGCCTTAGCTTAAGCCTTTGCCCGAGCCCGAGCTGGGTCAGAAGGGCGGTGGCCTTCTCCTTCCTCTTTGCCTCCGACACCGAATTGAGAAGCAGTGGCAGCTCGACATTCTTCTCCGCGTCAAGCCCACCTATGAGGTTGAACGCCTGAAAAACAAAACCCAGTTCCTTGTTTCTGAACGAAGCCAGTTCGTTGCCGCTCATCTTTGAAGTCGCTGCGCCGTTTATGTACACCTCGCCCGATGAAGGCTTGTCTATAGTGCCGAGCAGGTTCATGAGAGTGGACTTGCCGCTGCCCGAAGGCCCGACTATCGCCGCGAAGTCGCCCTCGTAGAGCTCGAACGACACGTCATTGAGGGCGTGGACCTCGATCGAGCCTGATTTGTAGGTCTTGAACACCTTGCTTACTCGCACTGAGCATTTTGGCATAGGGATTACTTTGCCCAAGAATGTATATATAGCTTGCCGGACGCTTCGTTTTTCGCTTCGCTTTTTTGCGGACCTGATCGGAAGGACATAATCGCGCAGGATCGCGAAGCTAAATGAAAAACGAAACGTGCAGCACAGTTTTATATAATGATTTAGACATAGTGTAGGAATATTCAGGCAGATATCATGAGCAAGCAAGGCGGAACAAAGGAGAAAATATTGAAGCTCATTGCAGAGGGCAACAACAATCTTAGCGACATAAGCAAGGCCCTGCGGCTGGCACCTTCGACTGTAAGCAAGCACATCCACGACCTTGAGTCCGCTGGCGAAATAGAGCAGACCAACAACGAACACGTGAAGAAGTGGAAGTACTACCAAATAGGGCAAAAGCCTTTTGCCCCGGATAGCGGGAACAGGAGTGCTTTCGTAGGAGGCCGGATCAACAAGAACATAATCGGATCGATAGCAGGCGTTGCGCTATTTGCAATGCTGGCCGTAATTTACGTCATGCAGAGCCAGCCATCAGGCATTACCTATGTTCCCATAAGCATCACGGACCCCCCGACTGTTCCGGCGGGGACCCAGGGCCTGTACCTTAACTACTCCTCGCTCGGTGTCCACGTGAATGATGGCGGCGATTCCAAGTGGATCGTGATGAACTCTAGCGGGGAGCTGGATCTTCTGAGTCTGATAAACGTCAGCCAGGTGATAGGCGGCACTGAAATAAGGCTGAATTCTACCATAGACAGGATACGGTTCAACATCACCGCCGCCAGGATAAGGATTGACAACAGCACTTACCCCGTCCTAGTGACTTCTAGCCAAGTCGTCGCGGACATAGAAAAAAGCAAGCGTGTCACTTCAAGCTCTGGCGTGCTTCTCGATTTTTCTCCGGTAGTGACTGCGTCGTACACGCAAAATTCCACGCAGTACGTGCTGATGCCCGCGCTTCGCGCTGCGGTCACGTCGAACTCAGAATGGAATTTGCGCTTCCCGGCAAACAACACGGATGCGCAGATAAGGTATCCGCTCAGACAGGAGGACAGGAAGATTTTTGCCGGAACAAACGGCAACGCTTCCGTAAGCAATGCCGCGCTCCAGGTCAATGGAAACGACCTCTCGTTCAGCGTATCGCTAAACAACAAAGGCAGCGAAAGCCTGACCGTATTTGGCGTCATGCTGAGCGGCAACATAGCGCCGCGCGATGACGGGACAGTGCCCGAAGCACCGCCCGGTGTGAATTGCTCGTTTGCGGTAAAAGGCTTTGCAAATGGGTCCGACGGCCCGCTGACTGCGCCTGACGCACTTGCCTTGGGTGGCAGTGCCCTCCCGAAGGACGCTGACGGAGCGGTGGTCGCAGATCTCGGCCCGCAGAACGCGTTTGGCAACGAAGCGGGCTTCAGGCTGTTCTCGCAGGCAAACGGCAGCGTGGCGATAAACGCGTCCGCCGCCTATGCGGTCAAATTGCATTGCAACGCCAGCTCGATATTGATAAATATGGAAATGCCGGTGAAACACATATACCTGCTAGGCATCGGCAACGCAGTTGGCGTTGCACTCATGGGCGCGATCAGGGCGCCCCCTGCCTGGATAGTTTTCTCTGTCGCAAAGAATTCCACGCTGTCCCTGCCGTCCGCCCAAAACTTCCCCGACCCGAATGTCGAACCAGGATACGTCCTGTCCGGAGACGCTACGGCGGCGTTTTCATACAATGGGCCGTTCGGAAAGGAAAATGTCAATGGAACGCAGCCAGCTGGCAACGTAACGTACAGGGTCGTCGTGCTGACCAACAGGGGCCCGGTGCAGGCGAACTTCACGCTTAAGTGAATGCGCCAAGGCATTCGCGAGCCGCACACGTTTAAATTCCTTGGCAGGCAATCCCTACAGAGAAGGCCTTGAGCGGCCGTCGGGGTCACACCTGTGAAAAGCATAGAATATCGGCAGCTGGCGAACATACTCGCCCTCTTCCTTATCGTGCAGCTTTCGGGCCTGCTCATAGCGTTTTATCTGATAACGCCGTCCATGGTCGTCGCGAGCCCCCAGCCCGCTGGCGGATACGAGGTCGTGTACTATTTCCTTTACATAATACTGGCCGCCGTGCTCATGACGTTCCTCTTCAGGATCTACCACGGCAATGCGATTTTCACCATAATTGAGGCCATAGTCATAGCGTCCGCTTCCTTCTACTTGTTCCTCATAGTACTTAGCAGCGCACTTCCGCAGAGCTACGGTGATTACGCTGTCGCGCTGTCTGTCGCCGCGGCCGTGCTGCTCGTGATTGCGAAAAACAAGTGGCCGGGCCTTAGGAACCTTGCGGCGGTGATCGCCAGCATCGGCGTCGGGGTCGTGCTTGGCAGCTACTTCGGCTTCTTCGCCGCGTACGCTTTCATGGCGTTCATAGCAGCCTACGACTACGTCGCGGTATTCGTCACAAGGCACATGATAGCGCTGGGCAGGGAATCCGTCAACAGGAACCTCGCTTTCATGATCGGATCGTACGACGTGGAAGTGGTGCCTAAGGGCTACCTGAAGGGAAGCGATCTGAGCGACGCGAAGAAAACGATAAGCGCCAGCAAGGTATCCAATCCCGAAATCAAGAAGCTGATCAAGTCAGGCACCTATCCCGTGCCGTCGTTCTCAGCGCTAGGCACTGGAGATTTGGCAATTCCGCTCATGCTCGCCGTGAGCGCCTACTCGACGTACTTCAGGTATTTCGTCAGCCTGCTAATAGTGGTCGGGGCGGCGGCAGGGCTCGTCTTTGCAATGTACGTTTCCAAGAAGTACAAGGTGGCGCTCCCGGCCATACCTCCGTTGTTCGCGTTCATAAGCATCTCGCTGCTCGCCGGATTCGCAATCCTTGGAGTGCACGACGTTTGGGTATATCCGCTGCTGGCCGCGGCAGGCGCGGCGATACTCGCGCTCATATTCTTCTCTGCGAAAAGGCAGAGCAGGGAGGGAGACGCGGTCAGATTAGTCCGAACTTCCGCTTGAAGCCCCTGCCGTCCTTCAGCTCCTTGAACCGGCCGATCAGCTCCTTCTCGGAGTCGGACAGCGATTTCGGTATCTCCACTTTTACTGTCACTATCTCGTCCCCTGAGGAGTTGCTTCTGAATGTCTTTATTCCTGAGCCCCTGATGACAAGACGGGAGTTCGGCTGGGTGCCCGGCTCGATGGTGACTTTCTTGTTGCCGTCCAGAGTGGGTACGGTAATTTCACCGCCCAGTATGGCATCGTAAAAAGGCACCCCGACGCTCACCAGCAGGTCGTCTCCGTCCCGCTCGAAAATCTTGTGCTTTGCAACGTGAATTTCCAGATATATGTCCCCCGTTCCATCCCTGCCGTAATCGCCCAGGCCGCTTAGCCTCAGCCTCATGCCGTCCGTTATGCCATGGGGTATGTCGACCTTCGCGTTGTCGTACGCCACCACGCCGCCTTTTCCGCTGCACGAGCGGCATTTTCTCTCAGGGATTTTTCCGGCGCCGCCGCAGTTCTCGCACTGCGCGACGGTCTGTATCCTTCCGAGCATGGAGTTCCTTATAATATTGACGTATCCGGAGCCTCTGCACACGCCGCAGACGCTGACCTTGTAGCCCCGCTCGGCGCCCGAGCCTCCGCAGCTCTCGCAGCGCTTCACGTGCTTTATCCTTATCTCCTTGGTCGTTCCCTTTGCGGCATCCTCCAGGGTTATCTCCAGGCCGTACAGCACGTCACGCCCAACCTCGCCGCGCCTCTGGCGCTGGCCGCTGAAACCGAAGATGTCGCCGAAGCCGGGAAAGCCGAAGTTTATGTCAATTCCCATGTCTTTGAACATGCTCTCGAAGTCGGTGTTGCGGAATATGTCCTCCGACGAATACCTCTGGCCGAACTGCTCCGACCCCAAGGTGTCGTACTGCCTTTTCTTGTCGGGATCCCCGAGCACGGCGTAGGCGGCGTTTATCTCCTTGAACTTCTCCTCGGCAGACTTGTCCTTGTTCCTGTCGGGGTGGAATTTGAGCGCAAGCTCACGGTACGCCTTCTTTATCTCGTCCGCGCTGGCGTCCTTTCCTACTCCGAGCACCGAATAGTAGTCCATTACGGCGCCCGCTATTTTTCGACCTTGTAGTCGGTATCCACGGTGTCAGAGCCCGCGTCGGGGCCTTGAGAGCTTGGATCTTGAGGACCCTGGCCGGCGGAAGGACTCTCGGTCCCCGGCTGGCCCGGCTGCTGGGCGCCCTGTCCGTATATGCTTGATCCTATCTCCTGCACGACATCCCTGAGCTTCTGCAGCTTTTCCTTCACGTCGCTCGCGTTCTCCGACTTCATGGCCTCCTTGAGGTCGGCTTTCGCGCTCTCTATCTTTTCCTTCACGTCGCTTGGAATCTTGTCGCTGAAGTCCTTCAGCGTCTTGTCCGTGGTGTACACCATGGACTCGGCATCGTTCATCGTCTGAATTTTCTCAAGCACGTCCTTGTCCTGCGAAGCGTACTCCTCGGCCTCCTTGACCTTCTTGTCTATGTCGTCCTTCGACATCTTGTTCGGCGCAACTATCTGCAGGCTCTGCTCCTTTCCAGTCGCCTTGTCCTTCGCGTTGACATGCAGTATGCCGTTCGCGTCTATGTCGAAAGCGACCTCGACCTGGGGCACTCCCCTCGGGGCCGGCGGAATTCCGGTCAGCGTGAATTGGCCGAGCATGACGTTGTCCTTCGCGAGCGTCCTTTCTCCCTGCAGCACGTGTATGTCGACTGCTGACTGGCTGTCGTCGGCGGTGGTGAACGTCTCTGCCTTCTTTATCGGTATCGTCGTGTTCCTCGGTATGAGGAAGTGGGTCACGCCGCCCAAGGTTTCTATGCCAAGCGACAGAGGGGTGACGTCCAGCAGGACTATGTCCTTGACTTCTCCCGTTAGTACCCCTGCCTGGACTGCCGCTCCGAAAGCGACCGCCTCCATCGGGTCGACGCCCCTCTCGATCTTCTTGCCTAAAAGCTGCTCCACATATCTCTGCACGATCGGCATCCTCGTGGGCCCGCCTATGAGTATGACCCTGTCGATGTCCTTCGGCTCGAGCTTTGCGTCCTTTAGCGCCTGCATCACTGGCTTTGTCGTCCGCTCGACTATCTGCAGCACTATGTCCTCCAGCTTCGCCCTTGTGAGCGAGTATGTGAAGTGTGCCGGCTTGCCGTCCTTTCCAGCCCCGATGAACGGCAGGTTTATGTCGCTGGACAGCACTGTCGAGAGCTCTATCTTCGCCCTTTCGCCAGCCTCTCTTAGTCTCTGCATGGCCTGCTTGTCACCCGTAATGTCCATGCCTGTTCCGGACTTTATCTCGCCTGCCAGGAAGTTGACGATTGTATTGTCCATGTCCGTGCCACCGAGCTGGGTGTCTCCGTTGGTGGACTTCACCTCGAACACACCTCCTCCGAACTCCATTATGGTAACGTCTAGGGTTCCGCCTCCGAAGTCGTAGACGAGTATCTTCATGTCCTTTCCTGCCTTGTCAAGCCCGTAGGCCAGACACGCCGCAGTCGGCTCGTTCACGAGCCTAACCACCTCGAGCCCTGCTATCTCTCCGGCGTCCTTCGTCGCCTGCCTCTGATTGTCGTTGAAGTACGCGGGCACTGTGATTACCGCCTTCGTAACCGTCTCTCCCAGGAACGCCTCGGCGTCCCTCTTTATCTTCTGCAGGAGTATCGCCGACAGCTCCTGAGGCGAGTAGTCCTTGCCCAGTACCTTGTACTTGTAGCTGGTGCCCATCTTCCTCTTGAATGCGGAGAGCGTGCCCTCGGGGTTCGCGACCGCCTGCCTTCTCGCTGGCTCGCCGACGAGCCTCTGCCCGTCCTGCGTGAAAGCAACGTAGCTGGGGAATGCCTTGCCGTAAAGCGTCGTGCCTTCTGCGCTAGGCACGAGCACAGGTCTGCCTCCTTCGAGTACAGAAGCCGCAGAATTGGATGTTCCTAAATCAATTCCTATGATTTTCATATTATTCGCCTATTTTTGGTTTTTCACTTTTTTCCGTTCTTGAAACAATAACAGAAGCCGGGCGTATCAGGATGTCCCCGATCGCATAGCCTTTCCTTATCACGCTGAGTATGGTGCCGTCCGCGCTTCCGCTTTCCCTCGTCAGCAGGATCTCGTGCTTGAACGGGTCGTACTTCCCGTCGGACTCAAGAGTCCTGAGGCCCTCCCTCTCAAGCGAGTCGACAAGGTTCGAATACACGAGCTCGACGCCCTTGGCCGCCTCAGGGTCAAGACCCTTCGCGTTTATCGCCAGCTCGAACTCGTCGAGGACCGGAACTATGCTCTTCATAAGCTCGGCCTTGCCGAGCTTCTTGGAGGCGTCTATGTCCTTCGCAACCCTCTTCTTGTAGTTGTCGAACTCGGCGACAAGCCTCATGAGCCTGTCCTTGAGCTCGGCGACCTCGGGGGGTTCAGCGCCTTTTTCCGCTCCTTGCTCTGACACTTCGTTTTCCTTCGATCTTTTTTCTTTCTCCTCTTCTGTCAAGTGCATCACCTGCCACGATATCGTCAAACTTCTCAGCAAACTCGAGCATCCTGTCGAACTCCCTCAGCATGTCCGCCTGCAGCTCCTCTATGGTGCTCTCCATATCGGTCGACCTGAGGAAATACCGCGTCCCTTTCCTCACAACAAGCCCTGAGCCTATGAAGCGGTTGAGGTGGTATATCACAGTCGTCCTGGGGATCTCAAGGCGATCGTTAAGCTCCTTGCTTGTCACGCCCGACCCTGACGCGCTGGCGCTCACGATCTCCTTGAACATCGTCGGCTCAAGGTCCTGGCTCGTCGACGCGAGGTCGAACGCCTTGCAGAACCATGCCATGAGGTCGTCAGCGCTCTCCTCGCTTGGCTTGGCCATGAGCCTTATTATTATCCTTTCTTCCACAGGCATGTTCAGATTATGAACTTAAACATTTAAATATTTTCCGTAATTTTCAATGAAATGTTGTAAATTTTGAATATTTCAGATAAAGATAAAGGCCAGCGAAAAATGACAAACGCCTTCGTGAATGACGGACCGCGTGCAGAAAAACAGGGGTAACCCTCCAAACTTATAGTAAGCGAATTTGAATTTAAAAAGCCTTTCCCACAAATCGCTTGCGCTGCGGAAAGAAATGGCGACCTTGATGCAGGAGCTTGAAATGAAGTAAAGGATTCGCCATCCTTGTTTAAAAAGGCAAAACATCATTGGGTAATGGGGAGTCTATGAGCGGGGAAAATGACAAGCTCAACTTAGAATCAGGATTTGGAACAACGCCGGAAACAGTAATCTGGGGAGTAGGGGACATAGGCGGGGGAACAAGATACTTCAGCGAGAGCAACATGATAGGGCTGTACCGCAAGCTCAAGGACGACATCAAGAACGGCCTCAGCCCGGATCACATCGTATTCAACGGCGAAGTGCTGCCCAAGATACCCAGGTGGATCACCCGGGGAGGCATGTCTGATTCAAGGGTACTCGCCGGGGACGTGGAGGACCTGAACGACGCCGCCATATACATGAAGGCTCACATGAGCAGGATAGTCAATCTTGTGAGCGAAAGCGGGCACCCGTGCGGGATAACTTACGTGATGAGCGAAAGCGACCGGGAGAACATAACGAACAAGTACGACCTTCTCGTTTATTGCTACAAGTCCAAGCCGAAGGAGCTCGCGGGGTTCCTTCTGAACGTGAAGGAGAAGGTAAAACTCGAGCAGGGTATACTCGACAATCACAACGCCATGTTCAAGGCCGAGAAGGACGACGGCAAGAAGAAATATTTCAAGTCCAAGATAAGGGTTCAGGAAAGCTACGTCAGGGACTACAAAAACATCGAAAAGGGCTACACGGAACTTATACGCAAATGGGTCGAGGATAATTCGGAGCTCACAACGCAGCAGATCCTGGAGAAATTCGAGGATTACAAGGATCCGGAGGTCGTAAAGGTGCTCATGTGCGGCATGCCTAAGGAAAAGAAGGCCGAGACTGTCTTGTACTATGGTGACGACAAGGCGTTCGTCAAGGCGCTGCTCCTCGGAATATCCAAGGAGAAAAATTCAGAGACCCTGGCGTATCTGAAGGAAAAATACGACGATGCGACAAAAAAACTGAACGCGGCAAAGAAGCAAGTGAAGCAACCGAAGAGCGACGACTCGGGCAAGACGACGCAGGAGAAAAAGGTGCAGGAGAAGGCGCTGAAGGAGGCAGAGGAGGATTTTGCAAAATTCAGGTTCCTGCAGAACGAGCTGAAGAAGGGGAGCTTCAAGAAGATCGCCAATTTCGAGAAGAAGATCGCAAAGGAGAGTTCCGAAGGGGCGATGGAAGCGGCCATTATGCACTTCGCCAACACCATACCTGGAAACAGCAAACAGGCCAAGATATCCTACGTCATCGCAAAGCAGGAAATAAAGACCAAACTAAAAGACGTGTTCGGAAGGCACACGCACGTTGAAATCCAGGAAGACGACTTCAAGATACAGAACATAAACACGCTGAAGGTAATGACCACGCACAAACTGTCAACGGACAGTACGGCTGTCGCGAGAAGGAGCGAGAGGGGGCTTGCTAGCGTGGTGCACGGCGCTCCAGAGCGCGTCGACCTGTTGATAAGTGCCCACAGCGCGAAGGCCAGCGAGGAAATAATCCCCGTAAGGAACTTCAGCAACGAGTACACGTACTCGGTGACGCTGCCCTTCTTCGTGGACGCGCAGAAATTGAAGCAGGCCAGGAACGAGGAAATCAAGACGCCGCTGACGAAGTCCGCGGGGCAAATGCCCAGCTCGGGCGCCTACAAGATGGTGCACAACGGCTATTCCTTCGAGACAACGTTCTACTCGTCGGACTACCTGAAGGTGCTGTCGAACATAGAAAAGGACGAGCAGATCAGCAAACTGGCTGCTAATCTGAAAAGGCTTGAGCCGCTGAAGGTGGAGGAGGTATCGTTGGACAAGACTGACAGGCTCCAGATAAGCTCCAGGCTCTGCGGGGATGAGATATCTGACAAGGAAATACTGAACAAGTTGCTGATACTCAACAACATAGACCCGAGCAACAAAAAGATGGTCAGGGAATTGATAAGCAAGATCGAGACTCAGGAAACCCGAAGCCATGTGCCTGAGGTCGCGTCGATTCTTTCAGGGAGATTTTTGCGCAGCCCGGCAAACGAGCAGCTGCAGGAAGTAAACTTCGCCATCATCTCCGACTCGCACGTCGGAAGCAACGGCCTGGGCATGGCAACCACAGAACTCATAGACGCGCTGCAGAAGCCCATGATTGCGTCGTTCGCCGGCAAACCTTTCGTCTCGCTATTCCTCGGCGACAATATAGAGGCCAACATAAAGAACTTCAAGGACAGGACAGACATAGAAAACGATCCTGCGAACGTGGACCAGTTCCGCGATTACCTTATCAGGGACTGCAGCATGTCGCCGGAGTCGGAAAAATTCAGGACGCTCGTTGACAAGTACAAGGCCTCGCTGCTTGACCAGCGCCCGGTACACAACTACGCCACCCAGGCAAAGATGTTTGCAAGATCGGTGCTGCCGATTGTCAACGCCTCGGAGCGGACAGTCATAGTGTCGGGAAACCATCCAAACCAGACCCCCGCCGACCAGAGCATGGACGAGTCGATAATGCTTAAAGAGCATTTCATGGCCCAGGGGGACTACATCAAGGGCAAGCTTAGCGAGCTGGGTGTCAAGGAAGATAAGATAAAGACCGTTCCTGGAGGCAACTTCGGACTTCGGGAGTTTGCTCTCTACGACAAGAACGTCGACATCAACGACCAGACCACGCTGAAGGTCGGCTCGGACACGCTTACCTTCTCAGACACGACGATAAGCGGGCAGCCGTTCTGGCTAGCGCACAAATTGCCGCGCGACGCCCACAAATCAGTTGGTGAGATGGGCCTGATAGGCACGAAGATAGGAGGGCACATACACCACCTAAGGAAGGAGATCGTGAACAACTCGCTGCAGCTTTCGGTCCCGGCGCTCAGGGGCCTGCTTACTTTCCCTAACGAGGCGGGATTCTGCGTCACCGATTCCACCAGGGGTGCCGTGCTACTCAAGCTGCACTATGAGCAGGGGAAGCCTGATCCATTAGTGAGCTCAACGCGCGTCATCATGATCAAGGAACTCAAGGAGAGAGGTATGCTCCCAGATGAGAACGCGAGGATAGCCGAGTTCAAGCTTGCGAGAAGGAGTTCTCCTGCCGAAAAGGTCATGGTTGCGACGGTAGCGGTCTGAAGGAAAAGCGTCACCGCCTTGGCAGGAAGGGTACCATGCCCCTTCTGGCCTGCGCAATTATTCCCTTTTCAAACGCCGGCGCCAAATTGTAGACCAGTTCGTCGCCGTAAAGGTCAGTCATCACACCACCTGCCTCTTCCACTATGACCTGCGGGGCGCAGACGTCCCACTCCATGGTTGGATGCTTTCGGGAAAACGAAACGAACGCCCCGAGAGCGCCCTCCGCCACGCCGACGTAGTGGCAGCCGCACGACCTCTTGAAAGGCCTTTCCACGAATTCGAAACTTTCAGTTATCGCAGCCATCTCTGGATTCGAGTACATGTCCTTGTGGACAATGGCCGGAGCGTTCGGGTCAGTTGAGATCCGTCTTGGCGTCTCGTCTCCCTTTCCGAACGTGACTTTGTACGCCCCGCTTCCCTTCACGGCATAGTACAGCTCGGACTTTGCCGGATTCGATACCACGCCTAGAACCGGCCTGCCATCCAGGGTCAGGCCTATGTGAACCGAGAAGTGGCCGTACTCCGCAAGGCGCCTATCCGACAGGGCGTAGGCTACGAAGTTCGTTGTAGCGTCAAGGGGATCTATTTT
>CABMGC010000050.1 GCA_902385515.1 uncultured archaeon | reverse complement strand
TGTCCATTAGGACATTGTCCTTTACCTTGGCCTTCTTTATCTTGAAAAGCACTGAGTGCGCGTCCACCTTAAGCTTCGCGCTCGCGCCGGCCTTGGGTGCCGCCTTCTTCACACCGTGCTTTTTAGTACTCGCTTTCGCGTTTGTCTTAGCTTTTGCCCTTTTTGCTTTTGTTTCCATGAATCCACCCCTAATTGGGAATTTAGAAACGTGCAGGGAGAGAGATTTGCTCGTAAGCTTTGAACTCTCGTAGGACTTGGTCCAGCAGATCTTGAGTCTGCCGCGTTTGACCAGGCTCCGCCATCCCTGCACGCATATAAATTATCAGGGAGAATATTAAATCCTTTACAACCTTATTGTTATTCACTGGTATTTAATCTTTGCCGTTAAAAAACGACGGAAAACTGGTGCCTCTAATGAATTTGGAAAAAACTGGCGAAGTGCGGTTCGAGATCAAGAAAGACGAGAGCAAGGGCATGCGGACCGACGTCGTCGTTTACACAAATGAGCGGATGCTTGAGAAGATAAAGACTGACCGCACGCTACAGCAGGCGGTGAACGCGACAACGCTCCCCGGCATAGTTGGCAAGCTGCTTCTCATGCCGGACGCGCACGAAGGCTACGGCTTCCCTGTCGGGGGCGTGGCAGCCTTTGACGCAAACAACGGCATCATCTCCCCTGGGCTCGTCGGCTTCGACATCAACTGCCTCGTCCGTGACACTAAGGTCTACGATGAGAACGGAACCTGGAGACACATTTCCGAATTCAAGGGCGGGGAAACAGTAGCTACGTTCGACAGCGCAAGGAACCGCACAATCAATACAAGAGTATTACTTTCTATGAGCAAAATGAATGACAAAAAAGTACTCAGAATTAGGACAAGATTGGGGAAGGAGATAAATACAACGGAAGATCATCCTATTTTGACAGAGCGAGGCATGGTAAACGCGGGGCTCCTTAAGCAAGGAAACACCGTAGTCATAAATGGCTTCGACGGGCTAAAATACACCCGCCCTTTGAGAGCCAAGATTGTGTCGCGAGACCTTCTTTTAGAAGCCATTGACTCTTTAGGAATAGGCGACGCGGGCAATGCAAAAACGCAAATTCTTAACTTCCTTGGGAAGCGAGGCCTTGAAGAAGTATGTTCTGATGACAAAAAGCTTCCCGTGCTCATCAAAGTGCTAGGTTTCATCCTTGGAGATGGCACCATTCCCAGAGTCGAGCGAAGGTTTTATACGACATTATACGGCAAGGAAGAGGACCTGTTAGAGATTAAGCGCGACTTGGAAACGTTGGGCATTGGCAGCAACATCCGCCACCGATCTAGACACCACACGATAACAACGGCCTACGGAAAGGGAGAGTTCGATCACGAGGAATATTCCCTGGGCGTTGGATCGACTGCGTTTTGCATCCTTCTCATTGCGCTGGGAGCGCCATTTGGCAACAGATCTGCTAAGGCTTACCGCGTACCCGAGTGGATTATTAATTCCGAAGACTGGCAAAAGAGGCTGTTCCTGGCGGCATATTTTGGCGCGGAACTCACCAAACCCTTGACACATAACGGGTACAACTTCGGTTGCCCCACATTCAGCATAAACAAACTGGAAAGCCTTAAAGACAATGCAGTGGCTTTCCTCCTAGATATCAAAACAATGCTTGCCTCCTTGGGAGTAGAGACTGCGAATCCTGCATTGGTCGAAGGTTATCATTACACGGGTGTGAAAAGCACTACTATCGGATTTAGGCTTGCGATCGAATCCAATACGGACAATCTGATAAAATTCTTTGGAACGGTGGGTTACGTCTATAACAAAGAGAAAGTGCGACTTTCCAGTCTCGCGGCCCTTTATCTGGCTAGCGTCAAAATAATCAGAGAAAAAAGAAACGATATACGGCAGAAAGCAGTCACTATGTATGCGCAAGGAGTCAACCATAAGGCAATAATTGCGCAGCTCGAAAACGACGTGGCAAGCAGCGGCTTTATAGAGCACAGCATCTGGTGCAATCGGGGAAAAGCAAGAGTATGGGCGGCGCAGCGATTTAATGAGTTCATTGAGAAATCCGAAGTCAACGGGAGTGGTTTCGTTTATGATGAGATAGAGTCCATCTCCGAGGAAAACTACAGCGACGACGTATTTGACATAACTGTGGATGACATAAACCACAACTTCATTGCCAACGGCATAGTAGTTTCGAACTGCGGCGTGCGCCTGATAAAGACAAACCTCACGGAGAAGGACGCGAGGCCGAAACTCGGCACGCTCCTTGACGCGCTTTTCAAGAACATCCCGAGCGGCGTGGGCAGCAGGCTTAAGATAGGACTTGCCGAAAAGGACATCGAGCGTGCCGCCGAGGAAGGGGTGGGGTACGTGCTCGAGAAAGGCTACGGCGTGCCCGAGGACATGGAGAGGGTCGAGGAGAACGGGATGATGAAGGGCGCCGACTTCTCTACGGTCAGCAAGGACGCGCGTGCGAGAGGCCGCGACGAGCTCGGCACGCTGGGCGCGGGCAACCATTTTCTCGAGGTGCAGAAGGTCGACGACATAATCGATGAGAAGACGGCCAAGGCCTACGGCCTGTTCAAGGGCCAGATAGTCGTGATGGTTCACTGCGGATCGCGAGGCTTCGGCCACCAGATATGCAGCGACTACCTCAGGTCGCTTGTCGAATACCAGAAAAAGAAAGGCATACAGCTCATCGACCGCGAACTCAGCTACGCAAGGATAGGCGACGCAGAGGCGGACAGCTATCTGTCATCAATGAAGTGCGCGGTAAACTACGCTTTCGCGAACAGGCAGATGATAACGCACGCCATAAGGAAGAGCTTCGAGGAGGTCTTCGGGCGCAAGTCCGACGAACTGGGAATGGACGTTCTTTATGACGTCGCGCACAACATCGCGAAGCTGGAGGAACACGTTGTAGAAGGAAAGAGGGTCAACGTATACGTGCATAGGAAAGGCGCCACGCGGGCGTTCCCGAAGGGCCGCAGGGAGGTTCCAAGGGAGTACCGGAGCATAGGGCAGCCGGTCCTCATACCTGGAAGCATGGGCACGGCGAGCTACGTCCTCTGCGGACTGGAAGGCTCGATGGCCGAGACATTCGGGACGACATGCCACGGTTCCGGAAGGGTAATGTCAAGGACGCAAGCCCTCAATGACATACCTGCGGACAGGACGTTCGAATCGCTTAAAAGCAAGGGCATAGAGATACGCGTGAGAAGCAGGAAGCTCATAAGCGAGGAAGCGGAATGGGCATACAAGAACGTCGACGACGTGGTCGGCGTGGTAGAAAAGGCGGGGATATCGAGCATAGTCAGCAGGGATGTGCCGATAGGAGTGATCAAGGGCTGAGTCAGTCACAGCTCTGACGCGGCCTGCGCGGAGGATATGCTGCGCAACAGGTTCGCCGACATGCGGACGTCCGCCTTCGCGCCGAGCGCCATCAGCAAGGACTTCGCCTCTGCGAGCCTTCCTTTCTTGGCTAGATGCGCCGCAAGGTAGTAGAACGCGTTAACCTCGTTCTTTGCAATCGACGCGGAGAGGGATTTTTCCGCATCCTTGGAGCCCGATTCTACGTCCGCGACCATCGTTGCGTAATCCAGCATCGGATCGTCAGCCAGCACGACAATGTCCTGCAGGGTCTTCTGCGCATCGGCCATCCTGTGCAGCCGCACCTCAGACATGAACTTCGTGTAGGTCCTGTTTTTTGCCTGAGTACCGTCAGAGGACGATGCGTCTATCACGGCTACGGCCTTGGAGAAGCATTCCCGGCAGCTCGACATCAAATCCATTCCGCCGCGTATGTTGTCGTAGTTCTCCTCCATGAAACCTTCCAACTCATAGTTCCGGCCGCAGTACCGCACGTCGGAAGCGAGAAGGTAAAGAAGACCTGACACGTAGAAGACCATCGGATCGGAGTTGTTTTTCACCAGTTCGTTTAGCCCCTTAAAGTCCTCGGCATCAAATCCCTTTTCTAGCGACTTTCTCACTGCAGAAAAAACATCGAGCGCTGCGCTCTTTCCAACGCCTTTCGCGTCGAAGACGCTGGTGTACTGCTCGCAGAAATTGCAGACCCCTTCCTTAGCGTTTGCTGATTTCACGAGCGCGCCGCAGTGAATGCACGTAAGCTCAAGGAGTTGCAGCTTCCCGAGCCTTACGACATAATCCTTGTAATCGAGCACCTACTCACTCGGGCATTTTTCGCATGATGGCCCAAACCTATTGGCAATGGGGATTTAATAAAATCGCACCTGGCAGGGTCACCTTTTCTTCAGGACCGCGAACATGTGCAGCTTCGAGTATGGGGCGATGTCTATCTTCTCCAGGACCTCGAAGTTCCCCGAGACCTCCTGGAGGAATACCTTGTACACAACCTCGGGGTCCTCGGTGACGTCGATGCTCTGCGATTTTATAGCCACGTAGGCGATCCCGCCTTTCTTAAGCAGTCGCGCGTTGCGATTGAGTATGTCCGACTGGTCCCTGGCGGATATGTCCTGGTACAGCACGTCGCACTCCCCTATGTCTTTCGCATAGGCGTCCACGTCCCTTGCGTCGCGCAGCATGGGAAGCATGTTGGGCCGTGAATCGCAGACCTTCACGAGCTCGCGCATGTTCCTCTCAGATATCTCGATGCAGTAAAGGGTCCCCTTGTCGCCGATTATGTCGCTGACGTGGCTCGTCGTGGTGCCGGTTGCGGCGCCGAGGTACAGCACGTCCTTTCCTGTCTTTATGGACATGGTCTTCAGGCCGTTGATGATGGAAGCAGCGAGCTTGCTCCTGTAGGGATTCCACATGCGGTACTCGGTTCCGCCGTGCTCGACGAGTTCCTCGTCGTACACCCTGACCCCGCGCACGAGGTTGCGGGTCGCAAGCTTGCCGTTTATCCTGAAAACCCCTTCGAAAATCTCCTTTATATCCATCTACTTACCGCTGGCGCCTCGTTTATGCGATTATCTTTACAGCCAATTAAACTTATTAAATTTAATAAGAGAGTCTAACTCGAGGCCATGCAAGAACCCGTCACCGCGGACCGAATAATCGCAGAGCTGCTAGCCACAGGCAGGATGTCCGGCAGCCCCGCCGAGCTCCTTGAGAAGTCGGGGGCGAAGATAAAGGAACTGCTGCTGGTCGATTACGTCAAGGTCAGCGACACCTACTCGACGAGGGCGGGCATAACCCCCCTGGAGGAGTTCGCCATAAACACGGGCAAGCCGTACGTAGACAACAGGCTCAGCGACTACTCGGCCTTTCAGGAACTGGTCAGGTACTACAACACAGGATTCCGGAGCTGCGCGCTTCTGCCCGCTTCGGCGGGGGGGAAGAACGTCTTCGTGCTGACGCTGCTGTCGAGGCAGGAGGACACCTTTGGGAGCGCCCTCATAGGGACGTCCGCGCTCCTGAGCGAGATCATCGCCTACCAGGTCGTCGCGATTTCGGAGAGGGACCGCAGCCTGGGGCTGGCCAGGTACTTCGACGCAGCATTCGACAACGGCACGATGCAGATGCTTGTCGACAGGAGCGGCGCGATCGTGAAGGCCAACAAGGCTGCGATGGCGGCCCTCGGAAAGACTGCGAGGGACGTTGGCGATCGCAAGATGGGAGACCTCCTTGACATGGGCGCGGACATGCTCGACGGGCTGGCCAAGGGCCGCGCAATTGAAGTCAAGGGAAAGCGCGGAGAGGGCGCGACGTACAGGGTTTCGGGTAGCAGGGTCAACGACAAGCTCATCCTGATCTCCGCATACGACGTGAGCGAGTCAAAGCTCACCGAGGAAGAGGCCAGGCTGCTGGAACACAGCCCGGATGACGTATTCATGCTCCTTGACGGCGACACCAAGATATCGTGGGTCAGCGGAAACGCGATGAAGATACTGAAAATCCGAAAAGAGATACTGACGGGCAGCAAGCTCTCGGATCTAGTCAAGGGAGGCAGCGGGCTAGCCGCGGCGATAGGCGCCTCTCCGGACGCGTACGCAACGCCGCTTAAGATAAACTCCGGCAACGACATGTTCACGGACGTCAAGTCGGTCTTCGTAAGGAACTCCCTTGGCGGATTCTCCTGCGTCCTGTCGAACAACAGCACCGAGAAGTACGTCGACAACGTACGGAAGGCGCTCGAAGACCTGGTCGATTACTCCGGCGATGCCATAATAAGTACCGACCAATTCGGCTACATCAAGAGCCTCAACAAGAGCGCGGAGAAGCTATTCAATTACCGCAACGGTGAGCTCAACGGCAACACCGTCACGCTCATGTACTTCGACCAGCCGAGCCAGGAGAAGCTGAGCGCGTCAATTGCGCTCGCGAAGGCGAACGGCAGCGTGAGCAACCTGTTCGTGACGATGAGGGTGAAGGGCAGCGAGGACAGCCTGCCGTGCGAGCAGTCGATACGCAGCGTCACAGATGCGGACAACGTGCTCGTGGGCTACATGATAATCACGAAGGAGCTGGCCACCAAGAGGATGAACGAGATGCTGCAGGAGGAGGTAGACGAGCTCGCGAGGGAAAACGAGAGGGTAAGGGGCGAGAGCGAGATGAAGACCAAGTTCATATACAACATCTCTCACGACCTGAAGACCCCGTTGACCAACATCAAGGGCTACACTAAGCTGTTCAACGAGGGCACGTTCGGCGAGCTTACAGAAGAACAGAAGGAGTACATAACGGTCATAAGCAACGAGTCGGACAGGCTCATGCAGCTCATAATGCAGATCCTCGAGGTGGCCAAACTCGAGTCCGGCAAGATAAAACTTGACCTGCAGCAGGTCAACTTGAACGAGCTGGCGAAGAACCCGAGCCTTAGCACGCTAGCGCTGAACGCGCAGAAGAAGGGGCTCGAGTTCGGCTGGAGCATCGACTACAACGTGCCGGAGATACAGGCGGACCCCAACCGCCTCATACAGGTATTCGCAAACCTCATCGGCAACGCGCTGAAGTTCACGGAGAAGGGAAGCATAAGGCTCATCATAACAAGGCGGAAGGGCAACGTGAAGATAGAGGTGGCCGACACGGGCATAGGCATAAGCAGGGAGGATCGGATCAAGCTGTTCAAGAAGTTCTACCAGGTGCAGAGGAAGGGACTGACGATGCAGGAGGGCTCTGGCACAGGCCTCGGCCTGAGCATAGTCAAAGAGATAGTCAACCTCCACGGGGGCAAGATCGGCGTCGTGTCGGAGGCCGGGAAGGGCAGCACTTTCTGGTTCACGCTGCCGATCTCCGGCAAGAAAAAGAGGAAGAAGGAGGAGGCGGCCAAGCAGTGAGCGCCTCCCCTTCAAACTGCGGTTACCGCTCTTGGATCACGACGTAGGGGCTATGAATGCCGCGCAGGCCTGGTTCGTTATCGCGCTCTGGAAGGCGTATATGTGATTCAGGGTCGAGTAGCTCATGCCGGTGTACAGCCCTTTGTAGGTCACATTCGTTATCGCGCCTGAGGCTGTGTTTACGTCCATGGTGACCGCTGGGCCGGACGTCATCGAGGACGGCGATACGGTGGAATAGGTCACACGGAAGTCCGTCACGGAACCGAGCTGGCTGGCACTCACGGTTATGCCAGTCGGGGTCGTAGGGCTTACGTTTGCAAACGAGTTGGGGGCCGGAGGCAGCGTGTGGTAGTAGAGCGCATAGGTGGCGTTGTACGAATTGGAGTTGCATCCGGTGTCCTTGCCAAACAGCACGTTGAGGTTACTTAGCAGCACTCCGACAGTGGTGCTGTTCGCCTTCGCGAGGGCCTGCTGCTGGTTGGCCGCGGCCTGGTCTACAGAGGTGGTTGTCGCCAAGGTGGTGGTCGAGCCGGGAATCGTCGTGACGGTGGTGGAAGGCCCGTTGCCTGCGGTTTGCGAGTTCGATCCGAAGATCACGGGATTCGTGACCGTGACGCTCGAGCTTGCAGGTATTCCAAGGCCGCCAGCCAGGGGCGTGACGGTAACGGACGCCGAACCCGCGCCGCTTGACGCAAGCCTTATGTTGAAATCCGCCACGGACGTGCCTGCGCTGCTGACGTTTGCGCCGAAGCCAGAGTACAGGGTGAACACAGACTCAGGACCGTACAGCACAGGCAACCTGCTCGCATAGAACGTGGCGCCGGAGCTCGAGGCAGACTGCAGCCTGAGCGCGATGGTGTTGCCGTCTATCATGAAGTGCGTGGTCCGGTTCGCCTGCAAAGAGAGCGTCGTCGCAGAGGTTATGGCCTGCGCGCCGGGCTGGAACGAGTAGTATGCCAGGGCGGCGATCAGAACAACCACGACTATGGCGGCGATCTTTCCCACAGGCAGCTGAATCTTGTGAGTTCCGGGATGATGATGTCCAAAAGGCTGTTTTTGTTTCTGCAAACTACCACTCAAGTGACAAGGCTGATTGCATAAAGTTAAAATGAGAAACAATATTATCCTTTCGTTGTGTATAGTATCGGCGCGACCGGTGGTATCATGAAAAGCATAGAAGATGCCGAATCTGACGTAATGGCACTGATAAACGAAAAACAGCAGGTTACTTATGAGGAGCTCAAGGACTTTTCCAGCTCTTCGGAGATCGCCGCGGCGACTTTGGACGACGCCCTGCGCGAGCTTGAGAAGGCCAACGCCATAGCCTCGAGAAGCAGCGGAGGGATACTCACGTACTACATGCTCCAGGAAGAGCACCAGTTGAAGAGGATATTCGTAGTCGAAGACGACAAGAACATAAACAAGCTAATCAAGCTGTCGCTCGGCAAGGCTCTTGGCGCCGAGCACGAGATAACGCAGATCTACGACGGCACGGAGGCGCTTAAGAGGATACGTGGGGAAAGGCCGGACCTAGTCGTGCTTGACCTGATGCTTCCGGGCATCGACGGCCTGGACATCTGCCAGAGCATAAAGAAGGATCCCAACTACAGCGACGTCACGATAATAATCGTGAGCGCGCTTGACGCGACGTCGAACAGGTTCAAGGGCATAAAGTACGGCGCCGACTACTACATCCGCAAGCCGTTCGACCCTGACGAGCTCAGGAACCTTGTAACGATATTCCTCAAGAAAAAGGGGAAGAAATTCGACCCTCTAATAGACCTCCCGAACGAGGAGCGCATATCGGGCAGCGTGGAGAAGGCCCTCAAGGAATCCAGCGCCGATTACGAGATGGGCAGGATACGGGTCGACGGGCTGGCGGGCTTTGCCGGCAAGTTCGGCAACGAGTCGGGCATAACGATCCTTCGGCTAGTGTCCCAGCTGCTTCAGGACAACGTCAAGGACGCCGGAGGCAACGCGTTCGTGGGCTTCCTCAACGGCGACGATTTCGTCATAGCCGGGGACAAGAGGAACGTAGACACGATAGTTGAAAGCATTACCTCGGAATTCGGCGCGGTGGTTCCCTTCATATACCAGAGCGAGGGCTACAAGCCAATCGAGCTCGGCATAGACGACATATACGGCGTCCAGAGGCCGATGCTGACGCTCACTTACTCGGAGATAGAGAAGGCCACGCTCATGGAAAGAAGGGCTGAGGTCCTGAGGAGGAAGAAGGGTGACGACGACATAGGGTCATACACCTACGACGAGCTGAGGCACATGCTCGGCAGCGAGGGCCTCGACATCACGATAACCAGGGACCCGAGCGGCGGAGTCAAGCTCCAGGTCGGAAAGAACGGATGATCCAGCTTAACGCGAATGCATATCAACAGGATCGCGGATAAACAGTCATGGACAACATCGTGCGCGGGAATGGACGCGACACTCCAACGATGCGCTGCGTGATCGGCGACGAGTCGGTTGTGTTCTTCGGCGGCGGGCGCGGATCTTTCGTAACGAAGGTGATGCCCCTCTCAAAAGGCAAGTGGTTCGGGGGCATGCACCCTTCGGAACAGGTCGCCAGGCTTCTTCTGATGCGCGGCATGACAACCAACCCAGACATCTCCAGGATACACCACTTGCGCGGCATACTACTGGAGGGCGTGCCCGCGCTGCTAATCATACAGGACCTAGAGGAAGGACGGGAAGTCGGCAGCGAAGGGATCGCCGGCGCGCTGATGGGCCTCTCGCGCAAGACAACCGAACTTTTGGACAACGTATCCGGGACAAATGTCATAAGCACGCGGGACGGCTACAAGCTAATAGACGCGCTGCTTAGGCAAGACATCGGCGGACAGGCACTGCCCGAATGCGGCAGATCACTCAGATGTGACTGCGACTGGCGCGAGTTCGTAAGCCGCACGAAAGAAGGATTCGGCAGCATTCCCAAAGGCTACGCGATCCCGGAGGCGCTCAAGGGGCGATACGCTCCAGAATCTAATCCATGGATTGGTGAAATTGAACGCGAGCTGGCGGCGCGCAGAAAAAACAGGCAGACGCGCTGAAGCCGCATCGTGCGACTCCCGACGGCAGAACGGCTATCTCCTCGGTTTCTTCTTTGCCGAGGTGGCTTTCTCCAGGGCCGATGCGCTTTTCGAGGCCATTCTTTTCTTCTCAAGAAGGTCGATTATGTGGTCCTGCCCTGTGGGCTGGTCCTCTGCAGCGCTGTCCGAAGCGGCCTGGCTCTGGACGTTGCCTATCATAAGTATCTCGTCGATCTTCTGGGCTCTTCGCAATGCTTCAAGTTTCTTGTTGGTCTTTGAATTTCCCGTATTCGCCATCTTCGCACCTTTTTTCGCCTTTGCTTTTTTTGAGCCGCTCCTTGCCTTCGACATATATCATACCATCGGAATGAAGAATATTACCTAGCACATTATTTAAATGCTGCAGGTTCAGTTATGTTATTCGGAAGGAAGCTGTTCTGACGAATCTTGCCCTTGAGCGGAGCTCTGGAGGGCGGACAGATTGGTTTTTGGTGAGAGGTTGAAGGTTTACGCTTACGCCGATGGCGCCTCAAGGGGCAACCCGGGGCTTAGCGCCTCAGGCTATTGGCTGTTGGACGAGTCGCACAGGCTCATCTTCAAGCGCGCGTTCTACAACGGCAAATGCACGAACAACGTCGCGGAGTACATGGCCGTGATAGAGGCGCTCCGCAAGGCGCTGGAGCTGCTAGGGCCCGACGCGGAGGTGGTCTTGGTATCGGACAGCAGGCTCGTCATAAGCCAGATTGCGGGAAAATATAAAGTGCGGAGCCCCAACCTCAAGGCGCTTAACGAGGACGCGAAAGTCCTGCTCGGAAGGTTCAGGAGCCACCGGCTGCTAAACGTCAGGAGGGAGAACGAATACGTCTCGAAGGTCGACGCGGACCTGAACGAGCTGCTGGACAGCATAGAGGAAGGCGGGGCGGATACTGCGCCGGGCCCGAAAATTCACCGCGGTGACAATTTTCAGGCAAAAATATAAGAGACTAGGAACAACATAGGTGTCAGGAGATCACGATGGCAAGCGGTCCAGGTAAGCCAGGAGAGGTCAATCGCAAGGCCAAGGAGCTTTACGACGAGGCGGGCAAGCTCTTCGAGCAGAACGACTTCGAGGGAGCTGTCAGGCTCTACACCGATGCCATAGGCAAGGAACCAGACTACGCCAGCGCGTACTTCAACCGGGCATTGGCGTACGCCATCCTGAACAAGTACGGCGAGGCCACTGACGACGCCAACAAGGTCCTGCAGATAGAGCCGGACAGCTGCGACGCCCCGTACGTGATGGGGATCATAAACGAGTACAAGCACGACAACGCGAAGGCCGTGGAGTGGTACGAGAAGTCGCTCAAGAGCAATCCGAACTACGAGCAGGCCAAGACGAGGCTCGCAGCGCTTAAGGAAAAGATGGGCACGCCTGGCGCAGAGCAGGCCAGGCCTGCAGAGAAGGCCAAGGAGACGGGAAACAAGACGGTTACCGAGGAGGGGCAGATAAAATCGGTCAAGTGGTTCACTTCGGACAGCACGTTCGCCGACCTCGCCGGCATGAAGAAGGAGAAGGAGATAATCCACGACAACATCATACTCGCGCTCACAAAGCCGGAGCTGCTGAAGGCGTACGGCAAGAAGCTGGGGATGGGCGTCCTTTTCTACGGCCCGCCAGGCTGCGGAAAGACCCAGTTCGTAAGGGCGATAGCAGGGGAGACCAAATCCAAGTTCATAGTGGCGAACATAAACGAGATCGTGGACATGTACGCGGGCAACACTGAGAAGAACATGCACGCCATATTCGAGCAGGCCAGGAAGAACACGCCTTGCATAATATTCTTCGACGAAGTCGACGCGCTCGGGACTAAGAGGGAGGGCGAGCAGCAGAGCACGATGAGGATGGCGGTCAACCAGTTCCTGCAGGAGCTCGACGGGGTCGAGAAGAACCCGGAGGGGATATTCGTCGTGACCGCGACAAACCAGCCGTGGGACGTGGATCCAGCGCTCAAGAGGGCGGGGAGGCTTG
Organism: uncultured archaeon; assembly: GCA_902385515.1. Taxonomy (GTDB): domain Archaea; phylum Micrarchaeota; class Micrarchaeia; order Micrarchaeales; family CABMGC01; genus CABMGC01. Next base: position 6,614 of record CABMGC010000050.1, on the reverse strand, counting down.
GCCAGTCCATCTACGTGCCGCAGCCGGACTACAAGACAAGGAAGGCCGCTTTCGCCTACCACACGAGGAAGATGCCGATCGAGAAGGGCCTGAACCTGGGAAGGCTTGCAAGGGCCACCATGGGATATTCCCAGGCGGATATCACCGAGATCTGCGACAAGACCGCACTGAAGGTCGCTGCGGAGGAGGACAGGACCGGCGTCAAGAGGCCGATAAAGATGGGCGACTTCAGGGCGATAATAAAGAAGACACCGACCACCCTAGACGAGTGGTACTCGATGGTGAAGAAGGACATCATAAGCAAGACGGAGACTCAGGTCGTTGACGGCAAGAAGCAGGAGATAGTAAAAGAAGGAAAGCTCTCGGCCGAGGAGAAGGCGCGGTACAAGGACCTGATAGGCGACGTAAAGAAGAACTCCAGCGAGCTGCAGAAGCTGATGAAGAAGTTCATGCGCTTCTGGGCAATGTACTTGTTCTGAGTGAGCGCACGCAAACGACCAAAGCTGAAGAACAAAAGATGCCGGAGGGTGACCTTGCGGTGCTGCGGAGGCACCTCGCAGGCATCCCGGGCGTAACTTATGGGGAAAAAATCGCAACGTTCTTTCCGGAGCGTGACGAAAAAGGATTTTCCGAAAGGGTGAATATTGGCGTCACACCGGCGAAAGCCATTTACGATGTAAAGAAACTCCAGGCGCTGATGATGGCGCTCATCCCAAAGGACCTTCCCCCGTCTCAGGTGTACGGCTTCTCAAAAACTGGAAACAAAATCGTTTTCGGAAAGCTCTACTTCTGCGACAGAGTCGGAGTGAACATCAAAAATGAAAATAGCGAATTCGTCCTGGAAGACCCTGACTTCCTATTGAGGGTCTCCGACAGAATAAAATCCGAAAATCTCAACATATCCGTCGATGACCACGACCTGAGGACTGGCCGGACCACGTGGTTCGCGCTTAGAAGGAAGACGTGCGTGAAACTTTATCCGGATGCCGCACTTGCCGAGCTTGGAAGCGACTCGTATGTACTTACCGAAGAGCAGACGAAGCAGTTCGGAGGCGGGTCCGCCGGCTTCGGCCATGCGCTCAAGGAGCTTTTCCACATCAAAAAAGATGATGTAAGAGGGCCTTGGCCGGGAATCGGACCCGGTCCAAAAGGTCCACAGCCTTTTATGCGGCCATTACACCACCAAGGCCATGCCTCTTACATACGTTAATAATTATCTATGCTTAAATATAAAAGTACGCAGACAACTTGGCGGGGTAGCTCAGCCTGGTTAGAGCGCCAGACTCATATGCCAAGCATTATGAGTAATGAGAATTTTTGCGATGATTGCTAAGAAATCTGGAGGTCGAGGGTTCGAATCACTCCCCCGCCAAAACATATTTTGCTACCCGTCTGCTACGGTTCAGTCAGTTCCGCCAGCATATGCTGCGGAGTTGAAACGGGCATCGCTCGCGTTTGCGCTGCCCATCAGATTAATGTGCGCTGCGGAACGTACTTCAGATCCTGCCATTGCGAAATTTACATTCAGATCACTTGCCGAGGCCATTTCGCTAATGAACGCATTAAGACACACCGCAAGCAGTAGGATTACCGAAACAATAACAAGACCATAAAATGACATTGGGACACCTATCCTGCCGAGATGCATACCGCGTCGCTCTCGTTTGTTGAAAGGAAGCGGAAGGGAAAACAGTCCAGAACGCCGCGCGAAGCATAGGCCCCCGCAGCAAACCCTGACGTTGCTACAGATATGTTTTCGATTCCAAAAACACTTTCGTAATTTCCAACAATGGCGTTAGCGCATGCCGCATCTGAATGCGCCAGGCAGTCATTCGCGCTGCGATTCCTTGCCAAATAATTCGAAAGATCATATACCGCTGCGCTTTGGACGAGCCTCGAGCGCTCGAAATACATTGCAGAACGGTCCTCAGACATGCTTGCTGACATGAAAGAAGCCGCCGAGAGTATTGCGGTAACTGCGAGCAAAGCCTCTACGGTAGCGAATTGGGCCCTCATGACATCACGCCGAAAATATGTTTATCTGTGACCCGAGATAAGACAGGGTCTGGTTTTGCGGGACTATGTCCCTTGATACGCTTACGTCCACAACGTACGTAAAAGGTGCCGGCGCATCGCACACATAATTGCCCGTCGAGATATTGCAGCCTAAACTCCCTGTGCTGCGGCTAATTAGGTTCGTTGACGCACGGTTGAAAGCGTAGATCGCCTGTTGTATCGATGACCGCAGGGAAAGGTCTACCTCGGTGGAATTGTAATACCCGAGAGTTCCATAAAGGCTGTTCTTCGCCTGAGCGTACTGCCCGTATGCGGTTTCATTGGCAGCAAAGTATGCGCCTCCCTTGCCTATGGCTGCCATGCCGCCAAAAACGGACGATGACTGGACGCTAGTCACACTCACGGTGCCCACGGTCTTTCCATTTAGCGATAGGTTTGCAGGACCAGGCCCCGCTATCACTGCGCGCATGATGCCATACCGCGAGTACAATTGAAAAGTGAATGCGTAAACGTATGCTGCCCTGTTCCCTACTGCAGTGATGTTATAGCCGGTCGGGGACGGAAGGATGCAGTAGGTGCTCGTGGTGGCGACGCCCAGGGTAAAATAGCAATAATCGGAAAAGGTCCTGTAGTCCCATGCGTTATCAGTGCCGCACTGGGTTTGCACCGAGAGGGGATTGCCCCAGAATGAAACCCAGGTGCAGTGATTTGATTGCGATAAGTTCGGCACAGGTTCTGGAGGCTCGAGCGGATACGCCAAAAATTCTCTCCGATCAGTCAATAGGGCGGAGTAAGAAATAGGGCTTCCGAATGAAGGCGAAGAGTACGCCGAAAAATTGTCACTTCCCGAGACTGTCACATTTTCACAGGACATACGGTATTTGACCTCCAGGTCATGAAAACCCTGCGCTAGCGCCACAAATGGAAAGTTGAATAGCGACACGCCGTATACCCTGGCGGAATAATCGTTTTTGGAAAAAGACAATGACGAAGAATTGAGCGTAACATTCAAGATCCCGTAAGGGCATCCGTACGCGATTACCTGCGCATCTGCATTCGCGTCAGTCGTGACCTCCGCAGGGACGTATACCTGCACATGGGGGTCTGCCAATCCTTCTGGCTGCGCAAAGGCCGTTGAATTCAAAACCGTCACGTTCGAGGCCGCCGACAGAATATTTTTCTGAACCGACAGGTTCATGCCGTATGCAGTCAGGGCGCAAAGGCACAGGGCAGCGATGGCGCTCGTTATTAGCAGGAATTCCAAGCTTGTTTGAATTTTCATCAGGTCACCGTGAAACTATCAGCAGGAAGGCGGCGCCGGAAACCGTCAAGAATCTGCACACGACGTAAGCCCCAGAACACGCGGGCTGACCGTCATATGGCACCAATTCCGATCGCAGGCCGTACCCTGACGAAATCGATTGGGCAAGCGATTGGGCGGCGGACACATTCATGCCAGAAGAATCCAAAACTGCGCTGACCTGCTGCGACACCAAGATGGTATCCAGCGCCCTGGCGCGATACGCAACGGAAGTCGCAAAATAATCCTGCGACGCGCTTACGCACGCGAGAATGAAAAGTATTCCTGCGAATGCTAACTGAGAGCCTATCAACACGTCCATAGATATCAGCATCAATTTCATCCCAAGCCACCCCTGCAAGTACTGCCGCACACGCCCCGCATTTCGTTGAGGCCCGATCCTGCGGCTAGCGCGGCATCAGAAATCGCATGGGCGTTTTTGGATAGCGCGCCGGACGCCCCGCACGCCAGTGCCGTAACAAAGAGAGCCAGGGATAGTGCGACGAGCATTCCTGCCATGATTTCTACGCTAACCTGAATTCTCATCATCTAAACACGGCTCAGATACGCTCCGGCGCCATCGTAAGCAAATCTTAACGATGCCCACGATCCGTCAGGGCACAGAGCGTTGCTGGACAACGCCAGAGGCATGGCCAGGGGGTACTTGCCCTTTCCGCTAAACAGCACCGCATCCGAAACTGTCGAGTTGCACATGCTGGGCGGCACGAATGCCCTGAACGCAGCGGTATTTCTTTCGAAGAGCTCCGCATTTACCAAGTCCAGGAACTGCGACCTCGCCAGCGACGACGCGCCGCCGACCAACGAGTGCGCCTCCTTGGCCAAGGGACCGAGAACGAACACGAACGACACCCCTGCAAGAGCGGCATAGAGCATGAGCTCAAGCGAAAGCTGCGCCTTCATCAAGCTCCCCCACTCGCAAGCGAGCCGAGTTCCTTTGCTATCGCCTGAGATACGCTGAGATTGGTCCCGTTGACGGTCACGGTGCTCACCACTGACCCTTTGAGCTTGACCACCATCGCCAAGGCCAGAACTATCACGACGCTAGCGGCGGACACCATCATTATGTACTCTAGGGAACTCTGCGCTTTCTTGCTCCTTGCGATGGCAAACAGCGCCGCAACTTCTACAGGCACCAATTTTCTTGTATTTTCTATTGTTTTCATTTTTTCACCTTACAAAACGTGCTGGATAAACTTTGGAACTGACAGCATTATGCAAAACGCGATGATGGAGTACGGCAAAGCCGAAAACAGGTTTTTGCGCAATGAGTTTTCGGGATGCGCAAAAACGGCAGACAAACCCAATATCAACGGCACGTAGGCGCACGATAAAAAGAGGAACCCTCCCGCAGCGGACGACGCGCCGCCGATGATGCTAGTGGTGGTTTCAAGGATAACCGAGCTTATGCTGCCGAATAACGGAAAAAAGAAGCACATCCCCATTTTCGTAAGGGCCTGTGTGCCGCCTATTTTGGACCTGAGGCGGTTATTCAAGGACACTTTGTTTTGCAGTCCTCCGATGAACAGACCAAGAGCATCCTCCACGTTAGACCCAGTCTCTATTCCGAACGCCAGTATTGAAAAAAGTTCGGCAAGGTGGGCATTGGGAAGACGAACGATCTCATTCTTGTCAAGCGCGTGTGAAATTCTCAACCGCCGCACCAGTACCCTTATCGCTTTCGCAAGCGCGGGCGGCTTGTCAGAGGTTTCCAGGGCCTTGAGGAGGGACTTGGAAGCGGCGTAATGGAGCAACAGATCCTTGGCGAACGCAATTACCTCAATGTCTTGCACCGCACCCCGAGATGGCGATAAAATTTTTAGTTCAGTCAAAAAATCTCCTCCACATAAGCGAATTGCCCAATGAGTAGATAATTGGTATTGCGACAAGCATTACGCTTGAGAAAAAAACAAGGTTGAACTGCGCGGTTGAAAGTATCGAGCCACCGACAAAAGCGAAAACCAGAAATGAGGGCGCGACCGTCGAGATGAACATGTTGAAGACCGCGTATCGCTGGACGGACTCCTCCAGCCTGGACTGGTTTTCGCTATCGCGAAGTTCGTTTGCGCACAGGACGCTGCGCACGACCTTGCAGTCGTCCCGGATCAAAATGGATTTGTCGGCCCGTCCGAACCCAGGTGGTAGCAGCTCTGAGAGAAAATTTCCTCCGAGCCAGTATTTCTTTTTGGCCGACTCGGCGATATCCCTTACTTCCTTCGAATCATGCGACTTCGATGCTCTGTCTATGGCGCCCAGATACGAACCCTTCCTTGATTTGTAATACGCCATGCCATAAAGACAGGACGCAATGCCCTCCTTGAGCGTTTTCCTTCCGTATGCCTCCCTGTTCGACCTTACCGTGGCGTACAGTGATATCGATAGCAATGCAGAAAGGCCGGTGAACAGGGGAAGCAATGAGACGTCAAAGCCGTTCGCCGCTAACAGTACGCCAGATACGGCTACGCAGAAAATGAAAACCCCCACGGCATCGCTAGTCCTGCAATCCATATCCTTGCACCTTATCCATCAGCTCGTCAGATGTCTTGCAGGCCGCACACGCAACCCTTAGGAATTCAGACCTCTTCTCGAACTCCTTCAAGGCAGAGTGCCTTGACACGCCCTTCTTTTTTGAAAACGCGGCAATCACTTTGGAATTCTGTAGCGCGCCGGCATCCAGCTTCCCCGAAGACACTATGACAGATATGTCCACCGCGTCGCCGTCGCCCACTTCGATCCCTATTCTCTCAGTCTCGGCCCTGCTGAGCCATCTGTACTCATAGACATCGGAAAGCAGTCTGGCGGCTATGTCTGTGTGTTTCATGTACAGCGCCACGTCGAGCATGCTGAGCGACCTGCCTTCTACGCTCATGGGCTTCACCAACAACTTCTTCACTATATCTATGCCACCAGAGTTGCTGTGCATCGTTGTAACGAAGGGTATGCCTAGATTTGCGCTTGAAAAGAGTTCTCTGGCTTCTTCGCCGCGCACTTCGCCCACCACGATCCTGCCTGGCCGCATCCTGAGCGCATTTATCAACTGTTCCCGCGTTGAAACGCCATGGTTTCGCGACCCGTAAAGCTCCACTGTATTCGTTATGTCTATCCTTGCCTTGAGTTCGTTCACGTCCTCTTCTAGCGTTACGACTTTCTCGAACTTCGGTATGAAGAAGAAAAGCGCGCTCAGCATCGTCGTCTTACCGCTGGCGGGTGCGGCGGCCACCACTATGTTGCATCCTGATTCCAGGGCAAGCCAGACATACGCAAGAACATCGAAAGTTGC
>CABMGC010000049.1 GCA_902385515.1 uncultured archaeon | reverse complement strand
CGGATCGCTAATGACTCCGAACGCGTCGTCGGAGTTCGAGGGGGTGCAGGGCTACGCTCTATCCGCGGGCTCGTCAGTGACCCTGACCTACACTGGCAAGCTGCTCGTTAACGAGGGCTCCCTGCAAATGAACGCCGTGCCCGGTGATCGGTACGTGATCAGCGTGCAGGGAGTTGGAGGATCGTTCGCGTCTACGGAAGTGACTGCGGGCTGAAAAAGCAAGAAGCCCGACTGGCTATCGGAGCTAAGCTCCGGTAGCCTTTATTTTTTTTAAATCGAGGGTGAGTCAGCCTCTGCGCGGGCGCCTTGGTTTTCCGACATAGCGTTTCATCAGCCGGGAGATTCTTGCCCTTGAAGCGTATATCACTATCCCCGTGAATGCGGCAAGGAGCCCTAGGCCTACGAGGATCTCGCCCTTTCCTGCGCAGCTGCAGTACGCTCCAGCCAGCGACGCCCCCTGGATTATCGGGCACTGGCACATGCTCATCTGGTTAAGCCATACTCCAATCAGGAACGTTATCGCTCCGGATACCACCCAGTAAGTGCTGACCGCGGAGATCCTTGCCTCTTCTCCCTTCTTCTCCATGCTCATCCTCCTGATTTTCTATTTAAATGGTTTTCGGCATGATGCGCGAAGGTGCTGTCTTGCGCTGGATTTAATTAAGCCTGACGATAAACATAACTGAAGGCAATTTTGATGTTGAGGGCAAATTGGGCGCTTGGATTTCTCGGGTTCCTGGGCGTCATTGGAATAGGCGGACTTGCCGCTGGAGACTATCTGCGGGCGGTCTGGATCGCCTTCTTTGCATTCTTCAGCTACTTCATTCCGGTGAAAGAACAGACTTCGGGGAAGGCGCCTTCCAGGAAAGCGTCCAAGAAGCAGTAAATCATTCCGGCACTATGCTGTCCACGACGAACTTGGGATCGTAGGGGATAAGGTCGTTGTACTTCTCACCGATGCCGAAGTAAAGCACCGGTATCTTCGTATCGCTGAGTATCGACAGCGTGTTGCCTCCCTTCGCGTCGCAGTCGAGCTTCGTAAGTATTATGCCGTCCACCTTTGTGGCATCGTTGAACTGCATGACCTGGTCCAAGAGGGAGTTGCCCGCAATCCCTTCGCCCACGAATATGCAAACGTCCGGCTTGTTGACGCGCACGATCTTCCTAAGCTCCTCGATCAGGCTCTTGTTCGTCTCCTGCCTTCCTGCGGTGTCGATCAGGACCACGTCTATGCCGTGGGCCTTCGCATATGCGACGGCATCGAACGCTATGCTGGCAGGGTCCGAGCCGTAATTTCCCTTGACAACCTCTATGCCCAGCTTCTTTGCGTGGTAAACGGACTGCTCGATCGCCGCCGCCCTGAAGGTGTCGCTTGCGGAAATTGCGCACCTCAGCCCCCTCGCGCCAAGCATGTTGGCCATCTTCGCGACCGTGGTAGTCTTGCCTGCTCCGTTAGGGCCAAGGAACACTATCTTGAACGGCGTCTCCTTTCTTGCCTTCTTCTCCTCAGCGAGGGCCACAACGTCTATCCCGGGATTCTTGCTCATTATCTCCATTATCGAGCTCCTTATCTCGTTGCGTATGCCTTCGCTTATATCCCGCGCGCTTATGCGTTCCTTTAGCATGTTGGCGCGCATCCTTTCGACTATGCGCTCCGCGACGTCAAAGTTGACGTCTGTCTGGAGCAGGGCGATGCGAAGCTGCTCGAGGAACGGGTCGATATCCTTCTCGCTTATCTTCACTTCCCCGAGCACTGCGCCCTTTATCTTCGTAACGAAAGTGACGTCCGGCTTTTTCTTGGGCTTCTCAGAAAGTTCTGCGTGAATTATCTGAGTTTTTTCTTGAACTAATTTTTTCTCAGGTTCTTGTTCCTTAGCAACGGCGTGCTTTACTTTCTCAACTTCTGGCCTGTGCTGAATCTTCTCAGGTTTGTGCATGTGCGCAGGGACGTCAGGTACTTTTCCATGAATCACTGTTTTTATAGGCGTACCTTCCTCTTTGTTTGCATAATCAAGGCCCGTCTTCACCAGTTCTTTCTGTTCTTCCTTGATCTCTTCTTCTACTCTTTCCTTCTCCTTTTTGCCAAAGGAGCTGGCGAACTCCGAAAATTTCTTCTTGAGTCCCTCAAACATTTCACTGACCCTGTTGCAGCATCTCGAGAGAGTAGTGTATTTTCATAAGCTCACCCTCTATCTTCTGTCCGTCCGCGGCCAGCCTTTTCATGATCTCCTCTTCGTTCTCGATGTTCTTTTTTAGGTACGACTTCGCCTCATCGACCTTCTTCTCTACGAGGTAGCCCGCTCCGACGTACGTCATGACCTTGTCTATCGCCTTGACGTTCGCTTCTATGTACGTCCCACCCTCGGCGTTGACAAGGATTCCCGAGCCCTTCATCTCGTCCTTCCTATCAAGCAGCTCGACGTTCCGCTGAAGCGCAGCGTGGGCCATCCCGTAGTTGGAAAGCTCGCGGGTTATCGCCTCGTACTGCTGGTTGTAGGCGTTCTGCAGGTACACTAGCCTGTTGAACTCCTCCTGCGCGCTGCCATGCTCGTGGGAGTGCTCGTGATCGTGCTCGTGATCGTGCGCATGGTCGTGTTCGTGCTCTGCCATATGATCAATACTAAATGCCTTGTTTCATTCTTATATCTGCCGTTGGAGCAAGCGATTACTGTGCCATCGGCAATCTCGAACAATGCACGGTCGCAAGCAAAAGCAAGAAATGGAGCATAGTAAATTTTTTTGTCGATGCTTTAATAAATCATTTGCACATTTGAGCGTTTCCTGTGAATTTTCCATTTCAGTTTAATGTCAAGCTTTAAATACCCTGATATTTTACCTTGTAGAAAGTGATAGAATGGGTTTGTTTGGGAAGAAAGCGGATGAGCCGCAGATCGAAGAAGCGAAGCCTGCGAATAAGGAAATGGGAGTTTTCGGCAAGCTGGCGGCAGCGCCTTTGTCAATAATCGGACTGGCGAAAGTAGTGCCTGTTGATGAAGCGCACGTCGTAGTGGGGGTTTTCGGAGGAAGGACGGAATACTCTTCAAGGACTGAAAACATAGTGGGTGAGACCGTGGAGGTAGCGGAGAAGGACGGCAAGACCACACACAAGGTCAATTATAAGACCGAGACGCGCGTGCCTAATCCTGTTTATTTCAGGTTTCCTGGAATAACAAAGATACAAAAGATACCTTTGGGGAACTTGAGGATAGACGTCGAGAACACGAAGCTCAACGACAAGGACATGGCTAAGTTCGTAGCGGATACAATCTGCTTCGTCCGTGTGAGCAATGCTGTCGTTGCTGCCGAGAGGACGAACCTCAACGCCGAGAAGATGAAGTTCGAGAAGGGGCCAGTCAGGATATCCGACGATTTCCAGGCAATCCTCGCCTCAATAGCAAGGACTGTCGCAACGCAGCAGACTATTGTCGACATATTCAAGGACAGGAAGGGAACTCAGACGGCAATAGCGACGCAGCTTGCCGATGTCGCGCCGCAGTGGGGAATAACCTTGGTGGACCTGGAGCTCAAGGACATAAGGGACGACAAGGGCAGCACTATAATTGCGGACATAGAAAGGAAGCAGGCCGCCGTCATCAAGGCCAACGCGGACGTCGTTACCGCGGAGGAAGATAGGAGAGCGAGGGTCGTGCAGGCCGAACAGGGCAAGGCTGCGAAGATCGCGGAAGCCGAGGCGGCTGAGATCTCGGGAACAAGGGAAATAGAAAAGGACAAGAAGATCGCCATTGCGAAGCAGAAGCAGGCGCAGGATATTGCCGACGAGACTGCGATCGCCAACGCTAAGGGCGTCGAGGCGAAGAGGAAGAAGGACGTCGGAGAGGCGGACGTGCAGAGGGAAGTCAAGATAACCAACGCAGAGGCAGAAAAGCAGAAGACCATCAAGGAGGCCGAAGCTGAAAGAGAAAAGATCTCAATTGAGGCCGAAGGTACGAAGACAAAATTGCAGAAGGAAGCTGAAGGAGAAGCGTCGAAGATAACCCAGACTGGTATCGCCCAGGCAGAGATAACCCAAAAGAAGGGAGAGGCCGAAGGAGTAGCCATACTGGCGAAGAAGAAGGCAGACGCGGAGGGAACCAAGCTGCTCGCGGACGCGCAGAAGCTCTATAACGAAGGAGGACTTCCGCCTAAGATCGTGGACGCCATCACGCAGATAGAGCTGGCCCGCGCCAATGCCGGCGCGCAGATCGCTGAGCACGCGCACATAAGCGTCATCACCGGAAACACCCAGGAGCTCCTGAACGGCGGCATACTTGGCAACGTAGGTGTCGGGCCCAAGGAAGGCGCCGCTCTCGGCCAGTTTGCGGAGATGCTCGGGCTCACCGGCAGCGATGTGAACAAGCTCCTTCGCTCAGTGGGCAAGCCAGAGGAGCTGACGAAGGCACTCACCGAAGTCGGCAGGGATGTGGTGGCAAGGAAGACGGAGACCGAAACTGCAGCGCCGGCGGCGACAAAGACGCCTGTCGCGGCGTCAGGTCCCGTGGCGGACACCAACCTGCTGAAGATCCTGCAGTAAGTGAAGCCATAGAGATCCTGTGACTGGGCCGTTTTGGCCCAGTCCTGAATCTTCAGCAGCGTTCAGGCTATTTTTATGCGGTATGTTTTGTAACTGAATTTTCAGCGCTTTTTATCGTCAACATTTAACTACCTTGAAAAGGAAATGCTGACTGATGGAAAAGTCCAATTCCGGCGCCAATGTCAGTGACGCGCAAAATAAGTTCCTTGCCGATATCCGCGAGCGGGCGGCGCTTTGCAAGGACACGCGGAGAGCGAATTGCGGCGGAACCTCGATGTATCTGGTCCAAGAGCAGCCCGCCGATGAGTACATGCGCATGCAGGAAGTTAGCGCCCGCCTCAAGCAGCTGAAGCGGGTTCAGTCACCTGTTCTCGGCGGCCTGGCCGCCTGGCAGTTCCGCGATCAGTTCTTCGCGTGCACAATGCACCTTAGCGTGGTTGTGTCCCTGGATCCGCTTCTAATTAATCACAGGAACGGGTGCGACGGCGAGTTCTTCGAAAGCGACTCGTTCAGCAGGATGGACGCGGAAAACAGGTCAGTGCCCGGAAAAATAGAAATGGAGTACTTCCTGCCGCGAAAGCTCGAGGAGGCATTGGCATCGGACGCCGGCGCCGCAAAAACTCCGGTCCTTCAGCGCTGATTCATTCGAGGTTTAGCGACTCCGCCATTCTCGCGAGCTCGTATCCGCTCGTCAAGTCGCCGGCGATTATGCCGTAAGAGTTCGCCACCGCGCACAGCCCGATGTTTACCGAGCCGAGGTTCGCGGTAGACTGCTCGACCTTCATGCCAATCGCTCCTTCGACGTTTTCTATCTCCTCGTCCGTGGCCCTGTTGTTTATGACCATTCCCTTGTTCGTGAGTATGTTGTTCGCCCCGACCGTGTGGAATCCTCCGATTGTCATCCTAATTATCTCTACGTCAAGAACGTCTCTTATTATCTTCTCCTCTTCAACGCTGAAGTTCGGGTTGATTATCGCGATCTTGTCGTTAGTAAGTATGTTGTTCTTCAGGGCGTTGAGGTCGGTGTGGAGCACTTCCACTGTTGTGCCCTTCAGCTCCTTTCTCAGGTCTGCGACCTCGTAGTGCTCGGCGAGGTTTGGCACAAGGACGCCGTTGGAGTTGGCAGTGACGTATACTCCCAGAAGGCTGGAGCCCCCCACGAGAGCCCTGACGACGCTGACGTTGAGCGCATCGCGCACTATGTCCTCGGTCCTCTTGTTGACCTCGCTGCCAAGCATGAAGAATTTGTCCGTGGCTATGGACCACGCGCCTATGTAGTCGTTTCCGTGTATGCTCAGCTTGGCTATGCCCATCTCAATCAAGCTTTGGTTTCCGGCGCCTTCTTGGCCGCAGGCCTCTCTTCCAAAGCGGCCTTCTGCGCCGGCGCGCTAGCGGAAGCGGCGGCAGCCGCAGGCTTCTCCTTCTTTGCGGCCTTAGGGGTCTCTGCCTTCTTGGCCTCGGTCTTTTCGCCAGCAAGAGTTACGTTAACCCTGCCTTCCATCTTCTCTACGCTGACCTTGAACTTCAGCGGCTTGTTCGAGACCTTTTGCGTGAGATGCTTGTTGAGCGCGGCGTCGAACTTTATGGTGTCGATGTCAGACTTGGTGAATCGGGCTATGGCCTCCTTCGCGTAGGTGGTCACTCTCTTCCTTCTCTGGGTCTGGTGCACCTTGAGCAGCCTTTTTCTCAGGTTCAGTGTGATTGTGCTTGTTGCCATGGTCATTCCTCGACTTCTATCTTAAGCTTCCTGTGCCTCCATTCCCTTGCGAACTTGTTGAACGTCTTCTTCCTGTGCGTCCTGAGCTGCGCCAGAATAGGCAGCGACCTCCTGTTCTGCTTGAGCTTCTTGCCAAGCATGAGCTTCTTCTTGATTCCCTTCTTTCCCATAGTATCACTTGTGTTTGAATTCTATCTTCGATTCAGGCCTGTATGTGAGCCTGGAAAGTATGTCCCTGAGCTGTTCCTCGGTTATCTTGCCGACCGTCCTGTTCTGCTGCGCCATCGCGATGATGACCTCGAGGAGCTGCGTGAAGAGCTCGCGGTTTGCGACGCGGACGTTCATCAGCCGCTCGTACGCTTCTGGAGTCATGAGCCTTTGGGCGATGGCCTTCTTCTGCTGCTCTATTTGCATTTCCTTTAGCTTCTTGTAGACGGCCTTTTTCATTCTCGCCTGCTCTTCGCTCTCCTCATTCACCACTTCAAGCACCGCGTATTATGTCATTGGCTATCTTGTCAAGGAAGGACTTGCCCGCGGGCGTTATCTCCCTCCCAGCCTTTCCCTTCTTGACGTAGCCTGCCTTCTCAAGAGATGCGAAGGCGTCAGTTATTATGCTTCCGCTCGCCTTCATGTGGTGGTGCCTGTGCATCGTGTGCCCTTTCCTGTTTCCGTATCGTGTCCTGAGCTTCTCGACACCGATCGGACCGTTGATGTAAACCTGCCTAAGTATCGCCGAGCACCTCATGTACCAGAAGTCCCTGCTCTGGGGTATGCGCTCCCTTCCTGCCCCGCTCTTTACGAAGTCGATGTAATCAGGCCTCGAAATGCCCTTTTCCTTAAGCTTTGCCGCAGCGGCGCTGACGAGCTTCCCTGAATCTACCTCGAAAACATTTGCCATTAATTCAACCTTTTTTGAAAATTACGTATCAGAAGACCGTACTCTGTGCTGATAATATGGTAGGTGAAGCTATAAAAATATGAAGCGTCACCGCTGCCGTACAGCATCAGCAGAGAATGATGGTCGCTTCGTGATTATTAAGCTTTCCGTGAAGACTGCAGGGAAGGTTTCCGTATGTGCTGAGTTTGCAGTAACGAGGCTGAACTTTCTGTCATACGCTATGCAGCATATCTTCTCGAAACCAATGCGCCCAAGATTGTCGCACAATGCCGCCTTGCTGCCTCCCGTATCCTCACAATCGTCGACGATTACCGCTATTTTGCCTTCGTCTGCCCACTTGCTCAGTAACTTAAGATGGCTCGGCGGCACATAAAATTTCTGTTTCATGACTGTTCCGTCTTCGAACGCCGTACGCCCATTTCTGGACCAGCCGACGAACGCATAACCTGCGGGCTGCCTGTCGAGTTGCACAAACGAGTCATACGCGAGCGGCGCGACGAAATAGCCGGAAACCATGTTCGGCAGGAGTATGGTCTCTCCCTTTCCAAATTGCAAAAGTGGGCTCAGCATACGATGGCTCAGCCTTTTGTGAAAATCCAATGAAATTGGCCCGACGCTCCAGTCCGCATCATAAGCGCTTTCGATGGCCTTTTTTCCTCCCATCGATAGGGCATTCTCGAAGTTTCTTTCAACGTCTCTAAGGCATTCCGCCATTGCGGCACCGGTTGAATTTCGGAAAACCCCTGCCCAGAGAGTCCTGATCGCATCTTCGCTAAGCAAAGATGCAGTTTTGTTACCCACGCTATCTTTTCTTCTTGTTTATCTCCCACTATATATTCATTGTTTTGGAAATTTTCACAATACGCCACTGCTCGCTTCGCCGGGCCGTAATGTCCGTCGAACCTTAAGCTATAAAAACGTGAAGTGCCATTAGTATTGAGGCATTTAATTCTAATTTCTGGTGTTTCCTATGCACATCAACGTAATCGAGGACGAGACAAAGAGCTTCATCGCGGAGTTCGAGGATACCGACAGGAGCGTGGTCGAGCTGATAAGGGAGAAGCTGGCGGACAACAAGGACGTCGAATTCTCAAGCATAGAGAGGGACCACCCCGAGGCGAAGTCGATGAGGCTCGTCGTGAAGTCATCCAAGAACGCCAAGTCGATAGTGCTGAAGGCCATCGACGACCTGCAGGACGAGATAAAGGAGATTTCGTCACAGATACCCAAGAAGTAATGGCCATGCTCAAGAAGGGCGCGCGCATCCTTGCAATTGACGATTCTTCTTTTACGAAAGGAGACAAGGATGCGCTCGTCGCCGGCGTCATAGGCCGGGAGGGCGTTGTCGAAGGGGTTATCTCCTTCCACGTGTCCGTCGACGGAACTGATTCTACTGGCAAGATAATCCGGAGCGTAAAGAAGTCGAAGTTTGCCCGTTAGGTAAGGCTCGTGGCGATCCAGGGCGGAACGCTCGCAGGCCTGAATATCGTTGACCTTGTCGAACTGCAAAAGAAGCTCGGTGTGCCCGTCATCACAATAGTGCGAGAAAGACCCCGGGAGTCAAAGATTGCGAACGCAGTGAGAATGTCGCGCAAGGACGTGGAAGAGAAATTGGCAATTCTGAAAAAAGTAGGCGCCGAATCCAAAGTCTACCGGACGAATGGACTCTACGTAAGGCCCGTTGGAATAAGGATTGAAGAAGTCAGGCCGATGCTGCCCAACGCTATCGCCCTCATAAGGCTAGCGCACCTCATAGCGACCGGTGCCGCACGCGGCGAGTAGCGCTCTCGCCTTCCGGCCTTGCAGGATTCACGTCAATGTTTAAGAAGGCAGGCGGCAGCGTTTAAGTATGGCTGACCAGTACCTGTTCGTTTTTCCGGCAAAGCGATATCTCAAGGAGGGCGACCACGAGGTCGGAAAGCTTGACCTGATAATCAATGCACGGTACGGCAGGGGCAGCGGCTACGAGACGAACTGGCTTCTTTTCAGTTCTCCGCAGAATTATGCCGAGCCGGACTTCGAATCGGTCGATAATCGCATGCCCGTGCGGGACGGGGGCAGGATTCTTGTCGCGGGCATAACGCTTGCGGACTGCATCGAAAGGGAGGTGCGTTTCGACCCTGATTATGTCCTCTCGCAACTACCAAGTACGCGAAAGCTGGTCGTCGGCGGATTCCATGATGCCGATTGCGTAGAGAGAATCGCGGCCGCCGCGCACGCAAAGGGCTTTGAAGTCCTCGTTGACGAGGACACCACCGACATGTTCTTTACCAGAAGGGCCCTGGGCATTGAAATTCCACTTGAGAGGCGAGTCTGGTCGCTAAAGGATTTCGGAATGGCCGCCAGCCAAGAAGCCCCGTCCTGGGTTGTGGAAACCTTCAGGGAATACAGAAGGGACAAGCCCTACCGTGTCAAGGTGTGAGCTTTGCTTTGCGTTGCGCATCTCCCGTTCGCCGCGCGCAAGGTTAAAATAAAAGCAATGGATATTCGAAGCGGGCACGCACAGGTGATTTGTTGAAACTCGACAGCGTATCGCACAAGAACCTGTACAGAATGGGCACGAGCGTGCGCGCGGTCAGCCCCTTTCTATGGGATGCAGGACTCGTAGCGATGACGCTGCCCAAACGCGCCGGCCTTGGCCTTAAGTTCGCAATCGGCGAAAGGAGAAGCGCTGGAAGGATAATGCGGGTCAACCTAGAAGTGACCACGCGGTGCAACCTGCGGTGCGGCATGTGCTGGTGGTGGGGAAAGAACGCAGAGTGCTTGACGGATCGAGCAAGGACCGATCCGAGAAACGAGCTCGGCACGAAGGAGATATTCGCGGTCATCGACAGGCTCGCGAATTACAAGCCGTCAATATACCTTTCCGGGGGCGAGCCCTTTATCAGAAAGGACATGGCGGACATAATCGAGTACATAAGCGGGAAGGGGATGCCTGTAATACTCACCAGCAACGGGACGCTGATGGACGAGCGCACCCTGAAGCGACTTTCTGAAATAGAAAATCTCGCGATCAACTTTTCAGTTGACGGACCTCGGGAGGTCCACGACGCGATTCGTGGGGATGGCGTGTTTGACAAGGTCACCCGCTCTATGAAAAGGCTCATCGAGCTCAGGCAGGGAGCATATCCCGTCGTGAATTCGAACACCACTTTCTCCCCGGGCCTTCTCGGGCACACAGACGAGCTCGCGAGGTATCTTGCCGACGAGATCCGCGTCGATTCTGTGCGCCTGCAGCACACGTGGTTCGCGAGCGCGGCCACTGCAAGGCTGCGGGAAGAGACGTTCGAGAAGATTTTCGGCGTGCGCGACGACGGGGCAATGTCGCACGTGATGCCCAAATTTCAAAACGGCTACGTTTCGAAACTCGCGGACGAGATCGCGCTGGTCGAGCGCACCTCCTACGGCCGGCCCGTGTTCGTGAACCCGCGCATGTCGCGCGAGCAGATAGCGAGATATTACCAAGAGCCCTCCTTCAGCAAAGCAGACCGGTGCGTCGTAGCCTGGAATACGCTGGTCATAAGGGCTAACGGCGACGTCATGCTGTGCCCTGACGGGTGGACGAGGGAGTTTAGCCTTGGCAACGTGCGGAGCAGCAGCATAGGCGCGATGTGGAACGGCGAGGCCGCCGGCAGGTTCAGGGAGGCGATATGCGCCAAAAAGAAGCTGCCCGCCTGCGCGAAGTGCTGCGCGCTCAACGACGGCGTGATGGGCCTGCAGTAGCCCCGATAAATGTCTGCGCATCGTCCCAGCGTAACGCGTAATGGAGACATCTTTATAAATGTTTTCGTGCAATTAAATAGTCATCAACCCCGAGATAGCATTATCTCCGCGGGTTGGTGTGAAAATTGCTATTGCAATTGGATTTAGTCTTGAGAGATGCAAGTAGTTGTAAACTCGCACAAATTGCATTTAAGTTAAAACACCAGTCGATGCTGCTGGAGGACACTACTATCAGATTTCGACAGCCATGCAAGTCTGCTTACCGGCTTCGGTAGGCGGCGTACGGCTCAGTAACGCGTGGTTAATCTGCCGCAGAAAGGAGGATACCCTTGGGAAACTAAGGCTAATCCACCATAGGCTAAGGCTTCTGGAAGGAGCCATAGCTCAAAGGATATGTGAATTGTAGCATATCTGCTCTGCGATGAGACCGCGTCGGATCAGGCAGATGGCGGGATAACGGCCCACCATACCTTTGACCCGTAGGGGATGTGAGAGCAGGAGCCCCGAGAAGGACACTGAGACAATGGTCCTAGCGCTACGGCGTGCAGCAGGCGCGAAAACTCCACAATGCGCGTAAGCGTGATGGGGGAAGTCTGAGTGGCGAACTTCGGTTCGCCTTTTGCCA
This sequence comes from uncultured archaeon, assembly GCA_902385515.1. GTDB lineage: Archaea > Micrarchaeota > Micrarchaeia > Micrarchaeales > CABMGC01 > CABMGC01. The sequence goes on along the minus strand of CABMGC010000049.1, from coordinate 3,465 downwards.
AGTCTAAATCGCTTGGCGAATAAGTGCTGGGTAAGACCGGTGGCAGCCGCCACGGTAATACCGGCGGCACAAGCGGTGTCCGCGATTATTGGGCTTAAAGGGCCAGTAGCCGGCTAGAACAGTCCCACGTGAAATGTTGACGCTCAACGTTAACGCTGGCGTGGGATACCTTCTGGCTAGGGAGTGGGAGAGATCACGGGTACTTAGGGGGTAGGGGTAAAATCCTGTAATCCTTTAAGGACCACCGGTGGCGAAGGCGCGTGATCAGAACACATCCGACGGTGAGTGGCGAAGGCTAGGAGAACGAATCGGATTAGATACCCGAGTAGCCCTAGCAGTAAATTATGCAGACTAAGGTGTTGCACAAACCACGTGTTTGCGCAGTACCGTAGGGAAACTGATAAGTCTGCCGCCTGGGGAGTACGGCCGCAAGGTTGAAACTTAAAACAATTGGCGGGGGAGCACCACAAGGGGTGGATGCTGCGGTTTAATTGAATACAACGTCAGAAATATTACCTAGAGCGACGGCAGAATGAAGGTCAAGCTAATGACTTTACCCTACAAGCCGAGAGGTGGTGCATGGCCATCGTCAGCTCGTGCTGTGAAGTGTCAGGTTAAGTCCTGTAACGAGCGAGACCCTCGTTGACAGTTGCCACCGGTCCTGCGAAGGGCCGAGCACTCTGTTGAGACCGCCTCTGTTTAAAGAGGAGGAAGGAGAGGGCGACGGTAGGTCAGTATGCCCCGAATCTTTAGGGCTACACGCGGCATACAGAGACTGCTACAATGGGTTGCGACTCCGAAAGGAGGAGCTAATCCCCCAAAAGCAGCCAAAGTTTGGATTGAGGGTTGAAACTCGCCCTCATGAAACTGGAATCCCTAGTAATCGCTCGTCACTATCAAGCGGTGAATATGTCCCCGCTCCTTGCACACACCGCCCGTCAAGTCACCTAAGTGAGGTTTTAGTGAGGCAGCGCCTAAGGCGTTTTCGAACTAAAGCTTTGTGAGGGGGGCTAAGTCGTAACAAGGTATCCGTAGGGGAACCTGCGGATAGATCACCTCGAAACTTTTAATTGTGAGTTTCATAAAAAATCAAAATACAAATTCATCACTGATGAACTTAGTGCAATGGGCATTTTTACACTTGCATCTTCTCAAGACTATCTTTTTTCTTTTTATTTCTTCGAACCCTGGCCGGCAGGCCCGGCGGAAGTTCTTCATTCGGCGGTCAAGCTATTCCTGCTTAAGGGCAAAAGTAGAAGGAGAGCCATCCTTGGTTTTCTTCTGCAGGATTATCAAGAGACTCGAGCAGATCCGGTACGTCTCGTGTTCCAGCAGATTGAAATTTTGGGCAAGATACGGCGCATCTGAGTGAAACGAGCTCGATTGCAGGTGATGGTGGTACAGCATGAGTATTCCGTCGTCCTTCAGCACCCTGAGCACCTCGTCCACTATTGCCTGTTCCTCGCCATATTGGACCATCCAGTAGTTGGCGTAGATGAAATGGTCGGACACTGCGAGGTCCACGGAATTGTCCTTCAGGGGAATTTTGACGGCGTTGGCGCATATGCCGCCAAAGGTCCCGTGTTTCTTCCCCCAGCGTATATTGCTCTGGGATATGTCCATGAGGATCGGTTCGGCATTCTCCTCTTCTAGCTCTGTGCCGAGCTGTCCGTATCCGCTCGCGATTTGCAGGACGCTGAGCCTCTGGGTCGCATCCGGATAATGCTTGCGCAGTGCGGCGAGTATGGGCTTAAAATACCCGTCCTCGCGCACGTCATACAAGTAATCGTCCCCTTCGTCCGGGTTCCCGTGCCGAGGTAAGCTGTAGCCTGGCTCCTTGTAGCCCGCAGTGATGTCGAAGTCAGCCCTCAAAATCTTTTTGAAAATTGACATGTGCTCTAAACCTATTTTTTCGTTTTTCCGTATTTAATTATTGGCTTCGTTTTCGTCCTGCCGCGAATGGGCTCCTCCAAGGCTTAAATCTTTATCTGAGGCATTACTATCATGCGATTCAAGCTGACCAGCGAGCTCTGCTACATGGCGGGCGTCATGGACCACTTCTGGGTCCCTGAGAAGAGCTACGTCGGCATCAGGACCAAGAGCGACGAGCTCGCCCAGCGCTTCGTCAAGTACGCGATGGTCCTCGGGGTCGCCCCTGAGAAGATACTGGTCGAGGACGTCGAGGGCACCAACTCAGTACACTTCTACCACTCCAAGATAGCCCGGATGATACGCGACATACTCGCAAAGGAAGCGGACCTGCCGAAACACAATAGGGAGATGGCGATCTGCCTTGTTGCCGGAATGTTCGATTCTAAGGGCAAGATCACCGAGCGCGGCGCATACATACAGCGCATGGATAAGGCGGATGCGCTGCTGCTCGAGCTTCTCGGAGTGCGTACGCGCGACACGAGAATACTCAACATAAGCACGCTCGTGCCGCTGATTGACAGGTACAGCCTGCTCTCGAAAGGCGTCATGCTGCCCAAGCCCGCGGCGCCGGCCAAGAGAGGGCGCCCGAAGGCGGAATCCGCAAGGGAAAAGGTGTAACGGTGGAAAACGGCAAGGAGCTCATTCCTCTGGTCAACCGGTTCGAATTCGACTACTACCAGTACCCTCCGCCGCTCCCGTCAAATCCGTGCAGGGAGAAGGATTTCGAGAAGGAACTTGGCCTTTCCGAGCGATCGTCATCGCCCGATCCATTTACCCTTTTTGTCTGCGTGCCCTATTGCAGGCAGAGATGCAATTCCTGCGCTCACTTCAAGGCGCTGCTGCCTCCCGGCGTGGACAGGCGCGCGTTCCTCGACGCGTACCTCGAAAACGTCGAAAAGCAGATAGCGTTCTATTCCAAGACAACCCGTTTTAGCTCCGCGGAATGCGGGGCGGTGTACTTTGGCGGAGGAACCGCGTCCCTTATGTATCCGGACCAGGTCGCCCGCCTGGTCGGCTTGATAAGGAGATCGTTCAAGCTGACCGACAACGCGGAGATAACGATCGAAGGCAATCCTGTTGATTTCAGCAAGGAGTACTTCGCGCAGATAATCGACTCGGGAGTGAACCGCCTATCGATAGGGTATCAGAGCGGCCAGGAAAATCTGCTAAGGAAGAACATCGGCTCGCCACACAGCGCGACTGCCGGGAGGAATGTTCTTCATGACGCGCTTGAGGCGGGCTTTGGCACAGTGAACATAGACATGCTTTACGGCGTGCCTGGCCAGAGGTTCGAGCAGTGGGCTGAAGACCTTGCAAGGGTCGTGGAGCTGGGCCCTCAGAGCATAACGATGTACTGGTACATCGTCTATGAGACGACCTTTTCCGAGCGCAGCATAAGGGAGGGCACAATGGAGGGCCAGGTCAGCGATGATGAAAAGCACGAATGGTTCCTGTACGCGAAGAAGCTGCTAACAAATAACGGCTACATTCACAACCGCAAGGGCAATTTCTTCAAACCGGGCCACGACCAGG
>CABMGC010000048.1 GCA_902385515.1 uncultured archaeon | reverse complement strand
TACGGCTCTATCATTAGTTCGTCGGCTGCCCTTGCGGCGTGCAGGGCCCTTACCGAAATGTCCTGCGAATCCAGCCCGAGCCCGATGAGGAATAGCATGCCGTCTCAGTCCCTTATCCCATTGGGGGTGATCTTTATCACCGTCTCTCCTTCCGGCATGTTCGGCGAGTCCACGAGCCTAAGTATCCTCTTGTCCTCCTTGCTCTTCCTTACGTAGAGCCGGGTCGTGGCCGCGTGCGCGACTATGTTGCCCCCCACCGGCTGGGTCGGGTCCCCGAATAGTATGCCCGGGTTGTCCATGACCTGGTTGGTTATGTAGACTGCGAGGTTGTTGTCGTCAGCCAGCTTCTGGAGCTTGTGGATGTGCTGGTTGAGCTTCTGCTGCCTCTCGTTGAGAGCGCCCCTCCCCATGAACTCCGCCCGAAACAGCGACATCAGCGAGTCGACGATTATGAGTTTTATGTTCTTCTCCCTGACCAGCTTGTCCGCCCTCTCGGCGGTAAGTATCTGCTGGTCAGTGGTGGTGACCCTGGAGACGAATATGTTCTCCAGCACCTTTACAGGGTCCAGGCCCGCCGCCTTGGCAATGGTCTCAATCCTCTCGGGCCTGAAAGTCCCTTCCGTGTCTATGAACAGCACTGCCCCGTCCATCCCGCCCTTGCTCACCGGAAGCTGGACGTTCACCGCGAGCTGGAAGCCGAGCTGGGTCTTGCCACAGGCGAATCTGCCGTAGACCTCGGTTATCCCGTTGGTCTCGACGCCGCCGCCCAAGAGCTCGTCAAGGCCAGATGCGCCCGTCGATATCCTTCCTATCGCCTTCCTCTTCTCGAGATTTGAAAGGCCCGTCTCCACTTCTATGTTCGTGGCCTGCCTTGCCGCCTCTATGGCCTTCTTGGCGTTCTCGGCGCTGATCCCGAGCAGCTCGGACAACTCGTACGGGGATGACGCGGCCACCTTCTCGATGTTGTCGTAGCCCGCGGCCCGCAGCTTCTCGGCCGTGGTGGGACCTATTCCAGGAAGGTCCTCAAGCTCCTTTACGGCTTTTTCTTTTGCCATGGGTTCACGTCATAAAAAGTGTACAGAATGGGCAGCGGTTCTAACGGTTAATTATGCACGGTAAGAAAGTTAAATGTTTGGAATGTCCTAGAAGGTTTAAATTACTTAAACGCCATATCAAGTAAGAAAATGACTGAGAAAAAGGCCAGCACACCAAAGTGTGCTGGCAAGGCGACCAGTTTCATACGATTTCCTTTCGGACTTCGTACGAGAACCTAATAGATACTTGGTTCCTTAGATTTAAAAAGTTTTCTGCTTGATAAAAGTTTCAAACCGATGGAAGTCCATGACGAAGTTCCTAACTCTCAACAAAAAGGGAATACTGCTGGCGCTCCTGACTGGCGCGCTCGTCTTTACGCTGGGCGATGGGCATAGGCTCCTGTTCCTGTCCGACCTTGTGCTCTTCCTAGCCCTGTCGGCGGTGATAACCAGCTTTGGCAGGATAAAGAAGCAGGGGCTGGGCGTGTACGACCGAGCAAGGGGCTGGCAGAACGTCCTTGCCAACGGCGCCGTGCCGGTGATGGCGGCGGGCCTCTATTGGGTAAGCCTCGGCACCGCCTTCCTGCCGCCGGCCGTGCTGGCTCTGGCCTACATAGCTAGCGTGTGCGCGGTAATGGCGGACAAGTTCGCCAGCGAGATAGGCGTCCTGGATGGCGAACCCACGATCCTTCTGACTTTTAAGAAGGCCAAGAAGGGCGCGTCCGGAGGGGTGACCTCCGTCGGGCTCCTTGCCAGCCTGGTCGGTTCGTCAATAATCGGAGCAAGCGCCTTCGCGCTCGGCGTGCCAGTTGCGTACGTCATCGCGGTCGTGTTCTCGGGCTTCTTCGGCAATATAATCGACTCTGTGTTCGGCTACTACGAAGAAAAGGGATACGGGAACAAGCACACCTCCAATTTCTTCTGCTCGCTTGCGGGCTTTCTCATGTGCATCCTTATCCTGACGGCGCTCTGACTGGCAGGCAGGTAACCAAACCGCATCGCATGAAATAATAATTTTGGGCGCCGATTACTAGTGATTGAATGACGGATGGCCAAAAACAGGATGGAACGAGGCACTGGCCCCTGTTTTTTGCCGAGCAGCTGGCGATAGGTGACGAGCGCAACCCCGTGTCAATAGTGACCTTGTGGTCCCGGAAGGATTCTGTCACCGAACGCGTGGACAAGGCATCCTACTCGGTGGTCGGCAACCTGTACACTGCCGACGGCGTCAGCTACATGATCAGGAACATCCTTGCAAATCCCTACACAAGACACATAATCCTCTTCGGAGCGGACATGATGAAGACGGGGGACGTCCTAACGTGCCTGATGGAGAAGGGAATTGACGAAGACAACAGGATAAGGAGCACCAACGCCTTCGTGCACGGGGCGATAGGCAAGGACAACGTGGAGCTCTTTAGAAGGAATGTCACCGTGCACGACCTCAGGCACTGCCAGGACATGGCAAAGCTTCAGGAGCTGGTCGTCAGGCTGAATGCAGAGGAGAGCAGGACGGCGTTCGCCGAGCCCAAATACATAGTGGAGGAGGAGAAGCCTGTGGAGGGGCTTGACACCGGCGACATGGCGTTCAGGATAAGCGGGAGCTGCATATCCGAGACGTGGGTCAAGGCGCTTGACACCGTGCTTAAGTTCGGCGAGATCAAGGGAACAGACTACAAGATACAGTCTAAGGAGGTGCTTGACCTTGTCTCTGTCATAGAGGGTGACGAGGAGGCGCTCCCTTCGTGGCTGCCCGTCGAGGAAGGCGGGATGATGGACAAGCAGACCTACATAGACAAGTTTTTCTCCGCGGAGAAGCCTGCCAACGTCGACTACACTTATGGCAACAGGCTCTTTGCCATGAAGCCGCCGAGCACCGAATACTTGCACGGCAGCAGGCCGTTTGCGTGCTCGCTGCCGCGGGGCATGATAAACCAGATAGACGTAATCGAGGAGAAGCTCAGGAAGGACCCGCTCACGAGGCGCGCCATCGCCGTGACCTGGAATCGGGAGAAGGATATCTACTCCGAGAACCCTCCCTGCTTCATAGAGGCGGTGTGGAGCGTCAAGGAGGGCAGGCTCCACCAGACCGCGACGTTCCGGAGCCATGACATATACGGCGGATGGCTTCTCAACGCTTACGCTCTGCGCGAGCTTCAGCGAAGGGTCTCGAAGAACACCGAAATCCCGCTGGGCAGCATGGTGATCCTTTCGATCAGCGCCCACATCTACAAGAACAACTGGCAGGAAGCGGAGAAGATCGTCGAGGGCCATTACGCGAACAGGTCCGTAAACGTCGTCCAGGACAAGAGGGGGTACTTCCTCATAAACGTCGACGCGGATACCGGAGAGATAGTGGTAAAGCACATGAGAAACGACTCGAGGGAGTCCAAGTACGTGTTCAAAGACAAGGATCCCGAGCGCCTACTTAAGCGCCTGGCAAACGAAAACCTCATCTCAGACCCTTACCACGCGATGTACGTGGGCAAGGAGGTGCAGAGGGCGAGGTGCCTGTTCGACCAGGGAAGGAAGTTCGTGCAGGACGCCGGCGACATGAGCGGCGTGAAGAAGCAAGACTGATTTATGCCTGCTTCCTCAATAGCGGAAGAAGGCGGCCGCCAAGCTCTGCGAGGCTGTTCACCAACAGATCCGGCTCTGCGGTACTCAGTTTGTCCTCCTGATGGTAACCGGTGGTTATCGCTACGGACCACACGCCCGCTTCCTTGCCTGCCAGTATGTCGAAGGTCATGTCCCCCACGTAAATGGCGTTTTGCGGTTTGATTTTGAAATTGGCACAGACGCCGGCTATGGTCGCGGCCTTGTTCCTTACGCCCCCTTTGAATTCTTTTATGTGGTTCGACATACCGTACCCGGACGCCTCCTTAAGGAGATGGTCCTCAGGATGACTGCTGATTACGATAAGCGGCACAAATTCCGCCATAAACTTGAGCACCTCTTTTGCATCGGCATACGCCTTCGGCGCGTTCCCTTCTATGCTGTCGTACGCCCTCTTGTACTTACGGAAGAGCTCGTCGTCGCTGCCGGATATTCCCCTGCTCCTATAGAACTCCATGGGATTTATGAACGTGTTGGGAAGCCATTCTTCAAACGACAGGACTGGCTTTTGGTGGTCGCGCAGGACAGCCATGTTGGCCATCCACACAGGATTTCTGTCATCGCTCACAGTGCCGCTCCAGTCAAGTGTCACCAATCTTATTCTGGGGCTTTCCGTCTCCAGTCTGCTGGTTTTCTGCATCGCATCCCCACAAACAGTTAATTTCCGCAAGTATATAATTGCGCCAGCCGGGATTTGAACCCGGGCTTTCAGCTTGGGAAGCTGACGCCCTACCAGGGTAGGCTACTGGCGCGCAATTAGCGCGATCCTTGATTGTGCTACCTTATGTAGCTCTGAGGCTTCATGTCCTGCTGCTGCGCTGACTTCGCAGATTCCTCCATGTCCTTGAGCAGCTTTTCCGTGTTTGCCTTTATCTTCTCTATGCTGCCGAGGTTCACTTTGATACCGAGCATGCGCGAGAGGACCTGAAGCACTGCCTTTGCCGAATTGGCATCGACCTCGACCATCCCCGTCTCCCCCATTATGCAGGCTCCTGCCAGGCCGTGCCTCTTGGAAAACGCCACCACCATTCCGGCGGAACCGAATATCGGCGTAAGATCTGCCAGGGGAAGGACCACGCCCTGCTTCTTCAGGTAATCCCTCATGCGCTCGTCCGTCCCGACGCCGAAGACGCGGGGCTCTTTTACGTACTGGTTGCCCAGGCTGTAGCCCCCTATGGTATAGACGGTCTTGCCGCCGAGCATCTTGAAGAACTCGACTATGCGCTCGTTCACCGCGTACTGCCCGACGGAGTCTCCCGGCTGAGTGTCGCCCAGAAGGAGTATTATGTCGTGCTTGCCCTTCGGGTCCGCGTAGTAGTAGAACCTGTTGCTCACCATCCTGAACTTGCCGTCCTTGAACATCAGCACCTGGAACGGGAAGTGCGCAGAGTAAAGCGTCGCGAACTTCTTTGCCTTCAGCTCAGTCCTAAGGTGCTTGGCCACGAGGTCCCCGACGTTTCCCATGCCAGGCAGGCCCACGATTAGGATCGGCGCCCTGAACCGCATCTTCTTGTAGAATATCTTCGTCCCTTCCATCTGCAGCACTGCTCTCACTTCTTGACTGTTATGTCGAACGCGTCGGAATGCTTCTGCAGCACCTGCTGAGCCTCCTTGATCTTGCCCTCCGCCACGGCATAGCTCGGGCCTTCCGCGATGATCTTGTAGTGGGGCGCACCCTCGTACACCACCTCAACGCCCAGGGCCTCGATCTCGCCGTAGATCTTCCTTATCAGCTTTATGTTTCCCTTACCGCTAGACGCGGTCAGCTCGACGGTGTAGGCGACGGTGTACGATTTCGGCTTTATGTTCTTGGAGATTATGTCGACGAAAGCCGCCCGGACGTCGTCGTCAAGGATGTCCTTGTCTAGCTTGTTTTCCTGGACGCGTTCGAGGAGTTCGGTGTAAGTCTGCACCTTCTGCGCCACCCTTCTCTTTATGTCTGCGGATTTTGCCTCCTCGTGTGCGGCGCCTATCGCCTGCACGAAGAACTTCTCCGCCCTTTTTTCGAGCGTGTATTCGGTTATCTTCTCCTTCTTCTCCTTCGTGCTTACCTTTTTCAGCGAGACGTCTATGGCCCTTCGGCTCGGGTCCACGAAAACCACCTTCGCGACGTCCCTCTGTCCTTCCTTTATCCGCTCGTGGATGTTCTTTATCCACCCCGAAGCGACCTCCCCTATGGGAAGATACGAGTCCGTTTTGTACTCGACGAGTTCGCAGTATGCCCCGTGGGGCATTATCTTGTTTATCTTGACGAGCACTATCTCTCCGAGTTCGGGGAGATTTTTTTGCAGTATCAGGAGTCTCACCTTACCTCTTTATCTCGATCTTCTTCTTAGCTCGAGCTCCGAACGTCCTCTGTACCGACTTCTTGCACACCTTGCACTCCAAAAGGACGGCCTGCTTCTTGCCCAGCTTCTTGGGCTTGAGTCTCACTGAGACGCTGCTCGTGTATCCGTGAATCTTCCTCTCGTGGCTTCTCGTGTGCCATCCTAGGCCCCTAACAGGGCCTTTTGAAATCGTTTTGACCTTGTGTTCCGTGTGCTTCTGGCAGTAAGGGCAATAGGTGTTAATCTCGTTCTCTATTTTCATAAAATCACTGGCTTATCTGTTCGCCGATCTTGTTTTTCAGCATGAATTCATAATCGTCTTTATCCGGGACCTCTACTACCTCGCCCAGCTTGTACGGGCCTATCTTTTTTCCGGCAGCGGTAAAGACTTCGGGCACGTCGGCAGTTACCTTGAGTTTTGAGACCCGGTCCTTGCTTTCGTCCCTACTTAATATTCTGCGTATTTCGTTATATAAAGCTTCTTCCGCCTCAGGCATGGGCTGCGGGAGGGGTTTGCCGTATGCCAGATATATTAGCAGCTTCTGTTTCCGTTTCTCTTTGAGCGAAACGGCCATCCTTCGGGTATTTTCTATCTGTTTCCTTGCCGGGTCACTATCGTTTGTTTTTTCTAAGTTTTCAACAAACTCGTCTACCAAAAAATAGAATTCCTTTGGGAGAGGGGTCAGCTCCCCTGTGCTTTTCTCTTCGTTCAGCTTCGCAAACAGAAGTTCTGTGTTTATCAGGGAAGCCAAAACATCACCAAACGCAGTACAGTTCCACTAATAAAAGTCACCGCCGAAATTTTCGGTAATTTTAATTATTAAATTATGAATGAACATTCATATATATAATTAGACAAAGACCAACCGAATAGTGGAACTGTAGGGTCATAGCGAGGGGAGGATTTGGACCTCCGGTCTTCGGGTTTCTCATTTAAGGAAAAGAAGTGTTCTTCTTTGCCTTGCAGATTTTGACATCTGTTATTTTATGAGCCCGACGGGTACTCCAGACTACCCTACCTCGCTCTGATGGTAAATGGGCAGCTCAACCTATTAAAGCTTTATTCGGACGCGTCCGACGTGCTCTTCTCGAAGAGATCAGTCGCTTCGGTCCTGCTGAGCTGCTTTAGTTTGCCTCCGCAAGAGTCGCACTTGAACTGCCCTTCGAAGGCCGCGTCGAACGGAAGTATCGTTTTCTGCTCGTCGTAGCACTTCGCGCAGTAGAAGAAATCATTGCAGTTGTCTTGCAAATGGTACGTGCTTTCTGGTTTCATCGAGGCTATCTTAGCGTCAAGTTCCGTAAGCTTTTCGCTGTCCAAGTACCACTTGAACGTCAGCCAGCCTTTGTTGTCCTTGTTCGTGTCGTATCTGGCGACTCCGTAGCTGCTGAGAACGTTGAGGATCCTCCTGACCTCGTTTATCTTCATGCCCAGGTCTGCCGCGACGCTCTCGTCTGTCTGCGGGTTGTGTATGTGCTTTATTATGTCGATCGCTCTCTTGCCGACGTTTTGCGATATGAAGTCCGAGAACATCTTCTTCTCGGCTATGGCTTCAATGAGCACTCCTTCCTCCCTTTTCACCGCGGCGTCCGCCTCATTCTTTTTCGTCTTTTTTATCGCGTCGTCGCGCATCTTAGCCAGTTTTCTGGCGGCCGCCCTGTCAACTGCGCTCTTCTTTGCAACTGCCGCGACCCTATTGGACTTGACCTTCGGATTCGCTGGAGCCTTGCTGGCCTTCAAAGTCTTTTTTGCTTTAGGACGAGTTATTTTTTTGTTGTTCATTGGAGCACCACAAATCTTTGAAATATCACACGGCAGTTGCACACAGAAGTGCGCCGCCTTATCGTATTATGCTCTTCGTGATATTTAAACAATTCTGTATACGAATATGCCGGCGGCTACCGACTGCTATGATGTTCTTTTGCTTCCATGGGTATTTAAGCGTCCCCGTTAAATTCGGCGGCTGCACCGCGCCGCGAGCACAAAATTAAGACGGGCCCGGTGGGATTTGAACCCACGGCTTGCTGGTTAAGAGCCAGCCACTCTGACCATGCTGAGTTACGGGCCCGCAGATGCGCTGTGCTTATCTGTTGCGTTTGACGAACTTCTTAATCTCTTCGTCAAGTCCGTTGCCCCGAGGTTTTATCTCGTAGGATACCTGTACGATGGGCTTGTTCGAATTCACAAGATGCCTCAAGTTCGTGGGCGTTGCGGATATTACTATATCGCAGTCCGCCCTATTTATAGTTGTCTCTAAGTCTTTTATTTGTTTTGCGTTGTAGCCCATTGCGGGGAGTTCCTTGCTGATGTTGTACTTTTCGAACGTTGCCTTGACCGTCCCTACAGCGTATGGCTTGGCGTCCACCACTTCGCCCGCGCCGTACTGCTTCGCGGCGATGGTTGCGGCGCCGAAAAGCATGTTTCCGTGCGTTATGGTGGGGCCGTCTTCGACGAGCAGCGCGCTCTTGCCCTTTATTATGTGCGGATTGTCCGCGGTTACTACCGAGTCCGCCAGGATGATCTTGGCTTTCGGGTTCAGCTTCTCAAGGGCGGTCCTGACCCGCTCGACGTCGCTTTTCGCAGCGGAGTCTACCTTGTTTATTATAAGCAAGTCCGCGAGCCTGGCGCAGGTCTCCCCAGGATAGTAGGTGAGCTCGCTTCCCGCCCTCAGGGGGTCGGCTATGGTTATCATGAGGTCCGGCTTTACGAACGGGGTGTCGTTGTTTCCCCCGTCCCATATGACGACGTCCGCTTCCTTCTCGGCCTGCCTGAGTATCCTTTCATAGTCGACCCCGGCGTATACCACGAAGCCGTTGCGTATGTGAGGCTCATAGTCCTCCCGCTCCTCTATCGTGGTCTTGTACTTGTCAAGGTCTTTTAGCGTTTCAAAACGCTCCACTATCTGCTTCCTAAGGTCCCCGTAAGGCATCGGATGGCGTATGATTACCGTTTTGACGCCCATTTCTCTTAATGCCTTGGCAACGTACCTGCTTGTGGGGCTCTTTCCAGCTCCGGTCCTCACTGCGCACACCGCTATGACTGGCTTTGAAGATTTCAGCATGGTTCGCTCTGGCGCAACGAGCCAGAAATCCGCGCCGCACGAATTGGCAAGGCTCGCCTTGTGCATGACGTCGACGTCGTTGAGGTCGCTGTACGCGAGTATGCAGATGTCCGCCCTATGTTTTTTTATCAGCAGCGAAAGCTCCGACTCGTCATGTATTTTTACTCCCGAGGGATAGAGCTTCCCGCTGAGCTCCTTGGGGTAGAGCCTGTCAGAGATGAAAGGTATCTGGTTGGCGGTGAATGCGATGACATCGTAATTTTCATCCGTCCTAAAAAGAGTGTTGAACAGATGGAAATCCCTTCCCGCAGCTCCCAGGATGATGACCTTTTTTCTAACCATGCTATCGCAAAAACTACGCACGCAAGGTATAATAATTTCAGTTAGTTTTCACAGATCTTTCAAACGCCCCGCAATCGCGTATTTTCGACGGCAAAACGCCCTCAAAAGGTTTATAAGGGCGAACCGCGCATATCTTACTGATTGGGACCAGTTTGATTCTTATGGCTGAGTTGGAGGACGAGTATAACGCATCAAAGATAGTGGTGCTAGAAGGCGCGCAGGGAGTTCGGAAGAGGCCCGCGATGTACATAGGGTCTACCGGCAGCGGCGGCGTGCTTCACCTGCTCTTCGAAGTGTTCGACAACTCGGTGGACGAGGCACTGGCAGGCCACGCCACACACATAGAAATACGCCTCACCCAGAGCGACACGGGCGACATAGCTGAGGTGAGTGACGACGGCAGGGGAATCCCTGTCGACATAATGCCAAAGTACGGCAAGAGCGCGCTGGAAGTGATAATGACCACTCTCCACAAGGGTGCGAAGTTCGAGAACGAGGTCTACAAGATATCCGGAGGCCTCCACGGAGTTGGGCTGACCGTGGTCAACGCGCTGTCCGAGTTCACGGAAGTCACGGTGCGAAAGGGAGGAAAGGAATACTGGCAGTCATTCTCAAGGGGACTGCCGACCTCCCCGATGAAGATAGTCGGAGATAACCCTGGCGCGGGCACGACGACGAAGTTCAAGCCGGACCCGGAGATATTCGCGGTGCCGAAGTTCGACTCGATATCGCTTAAGGAAAGACTTCTCTATACGACCTTTTTGAATCCCGGACTCAGGATAACGCTGACCGACGACAGGTCCAATTCGCATGAGGAACAGCAGTTCTTCTCAGCCAACGGCGTCGAGGATTTCGTGGCCTATCTAAACAAGGGCCAGGAGATGTTCGGAAACGTGCTGCACGGGAAGAAGCAGGAGGGCAGCGTCGCCGTGGAGTTCGCGCTTCAGTACACCACGTCGTACGAGGAGCGGCTGGAATCCTTTGTGAACGACATAAAGACCACGGGCGGCGGCACGCACGTCGTAGGGTTCCATTCAGGCCTCACGCGCGCCGTACTGAACTACATTTCAAAAACGGGGAAGGCGAATTCCAACAGCTCGAAGGTCACCGGCGAGGACACGCGCGAGGGCCTCTCCGCGGTCTTGAGCGTTTCGATGCAGAACCCTGAATTCGAGGGCCAGACGAAAGAGAAGCTGGGAAACGTGGAGATGAAGAACATAGTTGAGACCGCCGTCTATGCCGCGATGTCGAGATACCTCGAGGAGCACCCCGCGGATGCCAAGAGGGTCATAGAGAAGGTAATGACCGCGATGACCGCGAGGGAGAGCGCGAAACACGCCAGGGAGCTGGCAAGAAAGAGAAGCATATTCGGCAGCTCAGTGCTCCCGGGCAAGCTGTCCGACTGCATCCTCGACGATCCCGACAAGGCCGAGCTGTTCATAGTGGAGGGAGAGAGCGCAGGCGGCTCAAGCAAGCAGGGCAGGGACAAGAACATCCAGGCCATACTGCCGCTCAAGGGCAAGATCCTCAACGTCGAGAAGGCGAGCGACGAGAAGATATTCGAGAACATAGAGCTAAACGCGCTGGTCACAGCGCTAGACACGGGCATAAGGGAGAACTTCAACGCAGACAAGGTAAGGTACAAGAAGATAATAATCATGAGCGACGCCGACGTGGACGGAAGCCACATAAGGACTCTTTTGCTCACGTTCTTCTACAGGTTCATGAAGAAGCTAATAGACCTAGGATACGTCTACATAGCACAGCCTCCTCTTTACAAGGTATCCATCGGCAAGGAGGTAAGCTACTGCTACAACGATGACGAGCTGGATACTGTGAGGAAGGCCCGCCCCGGCGCGAAGATGGACGTGCAGAGGTACAAGGGTCTCGGAGAGATGAATCCCGAGCAGCTGTGGGAGACTACAATGTCCCCAGAGGGAAGGGTGCTCAAGCAGGTATCCATAGCGGACGCCGAGAAGGCGAACCTGCTGTTCACCGTGCTGATGGGAGTGGAGGTGGCCCCAAGAAGGAAGTTCCTTGAGGAGCACGCCGGGGATGTTGAGTTCCTGGACATATAGTGGTTTTTGTGTCGAAAGTAAACGCCGTACGTTTGGAGGATGAACTGCAGTCGAGCTACATCGACTACGCGATGAGCGTGATCATAGGCAGGGCCATACCTGACGTCCGGGACGGCCTCAAGCCCGTGGAGAGGAAGATACTTTACGGCATGTACAACATCAACAACGTCCACAGCCAGCCGACTAAAAAGAGCGCAAAGATAGTTGGAGAGGTTATGGGAAAGTTCCATCCCCACGGCGACATGGCGCTGTACGGCACCTTGGTGAGGATGGCGCAGAACTTCTCCATGAACCACACGCTTGTCGAAGGGCAGGGAAACTTCGGTTCCGTGGACGGCGACCCGCCTGCGGCCATGAGGTACACTGAGGTAAGGCTAGCGAAGATAGCGGAGGAGCTCCTTAACGACCTTGACAAGGGCACCGTGAAGTTCGTGCCCAACTTCGACAACACAGAGAAGGAGCCCGAGTTGCTCCCCTCCGCGTTTCCAAACCTTCTCCTGAACGGGGCAGCGGGAATAGCAGTCGGTGTCGCGACGAGCATCCCCCCACACAACCTCGGCGAGATCTGCGATGCGATAGTCTGCCTTCTCGAGAAGAAGGACGCGACAGTGGACGACGTGATGGGGATAGTCAAAGGTCCCGACTTCCCTACGGGCGGCATAGCGATAATGTCCGGCAACGCCTTCAACGGCTACCGGTACGGCAGAGGCCAGCTGACTATCAAGGCAAAGGCGGAGATAGACGAGAAAAAGGGCCGGATAGTCATAACGGAGTTCCCCTACAACGTGAACAAGGCATCGTTCGTGGAGAACGTGGCCCACCTTGCCCGGGACAAGAGGATCGTCGGCATAAGGGACATAAGGGACGAGAGCGACCGCAAGGGAATTTCCGTGGTAATCGAGCTGAAGAACGACGCCGAGCCGCAGCAGATACTAAACCAGCTGTTTAAGCACACCTCCCTCGAGGTCACGTTCCCGCTCATATACCTGGCGGTGCACGGCAAGTCACTGCAGAGCCTGAACATACTGCAGCTGTTCAGCGCGTTCATAACATATAGGCGCGAAGTGGTGACCAACCGGAGCAGGTACGAGCTCAACGTCGCCAAGGATCGGCTGCACATAGTCGAAGGCCTGCTGCTGGCGATTACGAAGATAGACGAGATAATCGCCGCTATAAAGGGCAGCAGGGAAATCGGCGAGGCAAGGTCCGGCCTCATCTCCGGGTTCGGGCTGACTGAGAAGCAGGCCAACGCGATACTCGACATGAAGCTGGGCAGGCTGACACACCTGGAGAGCGACTCGCTTAACGGCGAGAAGAAGGAACTAGAGGGGACGATAGGCCACTACGCCGAGATCCTGGCGGACCCCGCCAAGATAGACGCGATAATAAGGGCGGAGACGCTCGAAATAAGGAGGAAGTACGCGACGCCCAGGAAAACCGAGCTGCTCTTCATGGAGGAGGAGGGCGAGATCCAGGACGAGGATCTCATAAGCGACGAGCAGGTGTCGGTCATACTCACGAACTCGGGATACGTGAAGCGGCTGAACATAAGCAACTACAAGGAGCAAGAGCGCGGAGGAAAGGGAATAATCGCGATGAACCTCAAGGAAGGGGACTTCGTCAAGCAGGTAACGACTGCGAGGAACAAGGACTACATAATATTTGTCACGGACCAGGGAAGGATATTCTGGCTGAAGGCCTACAACGTGCCCGAGGGCTCGAGGTACTCGGAGGGCAGGGCGGTGGCCAACTTGCTCAAGCTGGAGAAGGAGAAGGTGGTGACGATGTTCAACATCAAGGACTTCGCCAACTCAAAGATATTCTTCCTAACTGCGAAGGGGGTCGTAAAGAAGATACGCGCGTCGCTGTTCTCGAAGCCGAGGTCTAACGGAGTGCGTGCGATCACGCTCCGCGGCGGGGATTCGATAGCGGACGTGTCCGTATACACAAACGAAGAGTTCATGATAGTCACCACAGCCAAGGGCAAGTCGATAAAGTTCAAGGAGGCGACTGTGAGGTCGATCGGGAGGTCCGCTGCCGGGGTCAGAGGCATAAGGCTGCGCCCGGAGGACAGTGCCAGGAACGTAATATCGGCAAGCAGCGCCGGGAGCCTGCTTACAATTTCCGAGAAGGGCTATGGCAAGATAACCGAGATCGGCAAGTACCGGATACAGGGGAGGGGCGGAAGCGGAATCATGAACCTCAAGGTCAACGAGAAGACCGGACCCGTGGCGAAGGCGCTGTTCGTCGGCGGGGAGTCAAAGACGCTGCTGCTGATGAACTCCGCTGGAGTAAGCATAACCATACCCATTGCCTCGATAAGGATAACCGGGCGGGCGGCGAGCGGGGTGCGCCTAATGAAGCTAGCGCCGGGAATAAAAGTCATAGACGCCGAGGTCCTGAACTACGAATCGGTAGCGCCCGCCGCGATTTTGGGGCAGGAGCCCGAGGCATAAGCGCGCGGCCTACGGCCTCTTCACCGCCGCGGCGGGGTTCAGCTTCCTATTGACGCTCCTGCTAAGTATGTCATACCGGGTCTTCGTGCTGTGCGTGCTTGCGAGTATCCTCTCCCTCGTGGTGCACTGGGGGGTACCAAGCTCGGCCTCTAATACAAGATGCTTGAAATCCACCACCCTGCCTCCGGGCAGCTCGTTGAAGTAGTGGTAGCCCCTCCGTTTGATCACTTCCGCCTCCATGAGCGTGCCATTGAAGTAGTCGTGCACGACGAGCGCGTATATGTCGCTCTTCTTGCCCCCGATGAAGTCCTTGTCGAGCGCCTGCAAGACGCCGATAAGCTCGTCAACCGAAACCTTACTGTCGCCCTTCGTTTTTGTCGTCTCCGCCATATCCACACCCGATTCTGTTTGGGCTGCTAGCTATTTAAATCCAAGAGCGGGTCCCCGGGAAACCTTATATGATTTGAACGCCGATGCAATTCCATGCTTTTCGGAGCGTATGTTGTCGAGACAGTCCTCTGGATACTGGCCATTTCGGCGGTCACCATCTGGTCGACCCGCGTCTATGTCCACGGATTCCTCGCGCTGAGGCTTGGCAGGATCCGCAGGTCTCCCGTCGAGGTGCCCGAAGCGCTGAAGCAGAACCCTCCGCGCGTCGCCGTACTCCTCCCCACCTATAACGAATACGAAGTGGTCGACCGCCTTCTCGCCGCAACAACTTCCATCGACTATCCTGCGTTCGACATAGTCGTCGCCGACGATTCAACCGACACCGTCACCGCGCAAAGGCTGGGCGCATGGACATCGAAAGGAAGCGTGCGGGTTGTGCACAGGGGCAAGCGCTCAGGGTTCAAGGCCGGAGCGCTGAACAACGTCCTGAAATCCTTGGACCAAAATACAGAATACGTCATCGTCCTGGACGCGGACTGCGTGCCTCCGAGCGACCTGATATGGAGGATGCTCGCGAGCCTTGCGCGGACGGGCGCGGACGTGGTGCAGGGCTATTCCGAGCTGTCCTTGAATTCATCCCAGAACATATTCACGAAGAGCATGCTAGTCTCCTCGTCGTCCTATTTCGTGGTCGACATGGCTGCGAGGAAAGGGCTGCAGGGCTTCATCCCGATCTTCGGCAGCGCTTTCATCATCAAGAAAAGCCTGCTCGAAAGCGTCGGGGGCTTCGACGAATCCTCGCTGACCGAGGACTGGGCGCTCGCGAGCAGCCTCGCTGAAAAGGGTCACAGCGTTTTCTTCGACGAAAGCATAGTGGTCCCTGGCGAATGTCCGCCGACTTTCAGGAGCCTGATGAGCCAGCAGCTAAGATACTCCGAGGGCATAACCCGCGACACCAAGAGGCACGTATCGAAAATGCTCGCCACCAGCAAGGCCAATGCGATGAAGAAGTTCGACTACCTGTTCTACGGGTTCAGCTCATTCAACAGCCTCTTCGGTCTCATGTCCATTGCGCTCAGCGCGTTCGCCGTGCTCATAAGCAAGGGATACCTGAACGCCCTCGGAGTCGACAGGGGGCTAATTCTCGGCTTGGGCCCTCTAGGGCAGTTCGCTCTTTTCGTGGTCCCGGTGTACCTGCCTCTGGCGTTCTTCTTCGCGTGCGCCGTCGCGCTTTACCGCAAGGGCGCGCTGCGCGAGCTGCCCTGGAGCGTATCGTCGCTCGCGCTGAACTTCATATTCATACCATTCATCGTATACGGCAGCTTCCGGGGAATGCTGCTTAAGAAAGGCGACTGGGTGCGCACGCCCAAGACTGGCGCAATGTCCGGCTAGTCACTTCCAGTACTTCTTCGTCTTGATAAAGCTCTTCTGGGCCTCGATGAGGTCTATTATGAACTGCTTTTCGCCTTGCCTCATTTGTTTGAGGACCCTGGCCGCGGTCGTGATGCCTATGCCGTACGTAAGCAGCGCGGCTATGGCCCTGTCGCCGTAGGACTCCACCAGGCTCGCCTCCCTTAACGCGACATGCCTTGCGGCTTCCTCTGCCGCCGTCAGTTTCTTTCCCGCTGCCCTCTTCCTAACAGACGCGGCCTTGTCTTCGCCGTACACGCATACCATGGGACTCAAGCATCTCGGGCACGCGAGCTTCTCCTTCCTTTCAAGGTCCGTGTCCTTGAAGAAATCAAGGCCGCAGAAGGTGCAAAACAGCTCGACGCGCCTGCCGTCTATCTTGCTTCTGAACTCGTTTATCTCGGCATCGTCAGGTATCGCGGGCAGCAGCAGCTCCCTGTACCTGTACGACGCCTTCAAGATCTCTTCAGTCAGCGGCGACCGTCTGCCGCCCGCGACAAAGATGGAAATGGTCCCTTTTCTTAGGCCCGCGAAGAGCCTCTCCGCGGTGTCCACGTCGAGATAGTTCTTCCTGAGATCCCTGAGCGTTTCGTCGAATATCGGGGAGTTTGCGTAGAACTTGACGAGCCTCTCCGCGTCCCGTTTCGTCACGACCGCCCTTTTTTCCACGATTCCGAAGAGCTTGCAGACCATTACGAACTTGTAGCGGAACAGCTCGGTGCCGGGGATTATGCCTTCGGTGCCGAAGACGCTGCTCTCGGAATAGTTCTTTACCGCCTCCATCACGCGCCGCATGTCCGGCTTCTTCCTTGCGCCGCTGTAGTCGACTATTATGGCGTACGGCGTGGATTTCACAAGCAGCCTGCTCCCCGCCGCCTGCGACGCGGCGTGCCCCATGAGCTTGGCAACGAACTCGTTGGCAAGCTTTCCGAGCCCGGTGTAGACAAGCGAGTAGTCGTCCAGCTCCTCGACGCATATGGTGGCCGCGTCCGGCGCGAAGTGCGCGCGCTGCGCCAGCATGAATTCTTCGAGGTTCTTTCTAAGAGTCTTCTCGATCGGCTTTTCCAAGGACTCCGCGAAGCCCTTGGCTATGTACTCGAAGACCCTCTGCGACGTCCTTCGCGACACTGGTATGTCCTCCCCCTCCCAGTCTGGTATCGCGGCCTCGAACTCCGCGCTCGGCTCGACGAATATCGTGCCCTCGTCTATGCTCACGATCCTCCACGGCAGTCCCTTTGTTATGAATACGGATCCCTCGTCAAGGTAGTTCGCCACGAACTTCTCGTCGAGAGTGGCTATCGTCCTGTTGCTCGCAGCGTCCTTTACGAAGAAGCGGACGGAGTCCGGTATGACGCTTATGTTGGAAAAGAAGTAGTCGCGCCCGCGGAAGCCCATCCCGATTGCGCCCTCCTTGACCTTTATCAAGTGCTCGTCCGCAAGGAAATTCACGAGCCTCTCGAACTCCGTTAGGCTCAGATCCGCATACGGGGCCGCGCGCTTCGCTATTCCATACGCCTTTGCCACTGGTATCTTCCCGTACTCAAGCGCCATGCCGCAGATCTGGTTCGCAAGCACGTCCATGGCCAGCCTCTCCATTTTTTGCTCCTCGACCTCCGCCTTCCTTATCTGGTCGATTATGGCTGCGGATTCTATGGCGTCGATGTAGTTCGCGACGATGATCTTCCCGTACGAGATCTCCTTTTCCCTGTGGCCTCCCCTGCCAACCCTCTGCAGCAGCCGCGTTACCTGCCTGGGCGATCCGTACTGGAGGACCATGTTGATGCTTCCTATGTCTATGCCAAGCTCCAGCGAGCTCGTGGAGACTATGCCCTTTACCCTGCCTTCCTTGAATGCGTTCTCGGTGCCCACCCTCTCCTCCTTGTCAAGCGAGCCGTGGTGTATGCCTATGCTGCCGAAGGGCATGAGCCCGTTAAGGTAGATCAGCTTGCTGCCCAAGGACTCGACCACCTGCCGCGTGTTGGCGAAGATAAGAGTCGATTCGGACTGCTTGACGAGGTCGGCTATCCTCTCAAGCCGGGCCAGCGTCTCCGCGTCCAAATCGAACTTCTCCCTGAATTCCTTGTACTCCTTTTCTGGTCTTTGAGGCATCTCTATGTCTATCTCTATCTTCTTCTCGGTCTTGGCGTCGACTATCCTGCAGGCTTTGTCTCCGAAGAGGAACTTTCTGGCCTCGTCCAGCGAGCCTATGGTCGCGCTTATGCCTATCCTCTGGTAGCTAGGGGAAAGCTCGGCAAGCCGCTCCAGAGCTATCGCGAGCTGGGCCCCCCTCTTGTTGTAGTAGAGTTCGTGGAGCTCGTCCACTATCACGACCCGCGTGCTCGCCATCGCGCTTTTCAGCCTGGCCGAAAGGAAGAGGTTCTGCACAGTCTCTGGCGTGGTTATCAGGATCTGCGGGGGGCGGGCGGCCTGCTTCTGCCTTTCGGACGCGGTCGTGTCGCCGTGCCTGGTGGCGATGCTCACGCCCAGTTCCTTCGCCATGGCCTCAAGCCTCTTCATGAGGTCCCTGTTGAGCGCCCTCAGCGGGGTTACGTATATCGCCTGTATGCCCCCTGCGTCTTTGCGCTTCAGGATGCCGTTGAACACCGGAAGCATAGCGGCCTCGGTCTTCCCGCTGCCTGTCGGGGCGGTTATTATGCAGTTCTCGCCCTTCTCTATCGCGGCAAAGGCGGATGACTGTATCTCGGTGAAACTCCCGAACTTATCCAGGAACAGCTTGTATGGGTCTGGTGTCATGCGCTACCCGAACAATATGTGAGCGTTACCTACCAGCACGCGGGTCTCGTTAGCGCTCGCGGTGTAGTTAAGCTTGAGGTTCAGGTACAGGTTCAGAGGTATTCCCGATATCACGCTTCCTTTGCTGTAGCACTGCGTTGTCGCGTTGTACGCCTGTCCCGCCCCGAGGACCTGGTCCAGCTCGGTCGCCGGACTTGCCCCGTTCGCGAAGCAGCTTATGCTGTCAAGCCTTATCGGGCTGCTGTAGTTGTTCGCGATCCTGAACGATATCGTGCCGTTCGCGAACGTCACGTTGGAGCAGAGAAGCGACTGGTTGAACGAGCAGGTGTTCACAAGTCCGGAGCGGAATCCCTGGCTCTTTCCGCTGATGTTGAACTCCCTTATCAGGTTTATGTTGAGAGGAATCTGCGTCTGCATGAACGACGAGTTGAACAGCGACATCACCGTGAGGTTGTAAGTGCCGATGTATGCGGTGGTCTTTATCAGAGAGTATGGCCCCCCGATCTTGTTTGACTTCGGCACCACGTAAGTGCTGCAATAGTGTGTGCCGTTCGTCGTGCTCACTATTCCGTAGCAGGCGCTGTCCCTGGCGGTGTTATTGGATATGCCCTCGTATACGAACGACGAGTTGCCCAGCATGGAAAGCGTCGACGAGGAGCTGACTGCCCCAGATATCCAGGTATAGTTGGCAAGGACGCTGCCGCCTGCCGGCATCAGCTTGCCGTAGAAACTGTCGACGACGCGGTTCGAAGGCGCCGATGCGGCACTCTCGCTTAGCGCCTGGCTGCAGTTCTTCGCGCCGACATACGCGAGCATCTTGAGCCAGCCCCCAGAGTACCAGCTGCACAGGCTGGTGTCGTTGGATACCCTGACGAAAGTCATGTTACCGCTGGCGGTCATTATGCTGCTGTGGCGCAGCCCGGACGCGTTGGCAGCGAAGGAGATGACGTCGGGGTTTATGTAGCCGCGTATCCATATTGCGTAGGCGCTATCGCCGTTCACGTACTTCGCGCTCGATACTGTCATGTTGTTTATGTAGTATGCCGTGAGGTTCAGCAGCGGGCCGATGAAGCCGCCGACCTTCTTGTTGTCGATGACCGAAAGGCCGCTGTCATTGTACTCGTTGCCTATGTACGTGCTGGTAAGGTAGCCGCCGTGCCTCAGGTTCACGTCCCTGCGGAGCGTGACGTTCGCCAAGGGCAGCAGGCCGTAGGCGGACTCGTTGTCCGGCGCCTTGACCGTTAGGACAATTGCGCTCGTTGCCTTTTCCCTGTTCGATATGGCATAGAGCTTGCTCGGGTCCGCGGTGGCGGTTATGTTGTACGTGCCTTGCTCGGTGGGAGAGTAGTTGAACGGTATTACCGTCTGCTTTCCGGAAGGCAGCGTGATCTTGTACAGCGTAGTTAGGTTGCCGTTTACGAACACGCCGATGCTAAGGTTCTTTACCGGGCCTGAGCCGCTGTTGTAAATCGTTATAGGCAGGGCAGCGTTCTGGTACGGATACAGTCCCGCGATCGCCGCGGATCCGTTCATGCCGAGCTCCACGCTCAGCGTCGGCTGGTACAGATACCTGAAACTCAGCGCAGCCACTGCTATTATGATAAGAATGGAAATCCAAACGTATGTTTCATTTTTCATGCCGACCCGCCTACAACGCTTTTGCTCTTCAACTCGGTTATCGCATCTCCGACCTTCGCGGCTATCTCGCGATAGTCCTTCTCGTACAGGCTCATCGCCCAGGTGTGCGCATCAAACCTGTCTCCCACTGAAGGCGACCTGAGGCAGAACTTGCCCTGCGCGTTTTCCACGAGCCCCATCCTCTTCATTCGGAGCAGGTGGTATCTCAAGGTCTTCTCGTTTATCTCCTCCCAGTTCTTGCCTATGTACAGCATGAGCGCGTTGACGTCGGGGTTCGACTTCTCGACGAACTGGAAGTGCATCAGCGCGTCCAGTACCGCCACCGAGCTGAGCCTCGATTCTCCCGGGTTCAGTATGCCAAGCGACAGGGCAAGCCATCTTGCGATCGACCGCCTGGTCTCGAGCACCTCCTTCGTGAGCCTCAGGTTTCTGAGCGTAAGCTCTTTTTCAATGAGTCCTGATTCGCTTAGCTCCACCATGTTATCACAAACTCATAGACCAATAATTATTTATCCCACCTAAACCTATATGTATTTGTCGTTAGACGGACGCCGCTCGGGAGCGGGATGGGCCGTCGGACACGTCGGGTTTATCTGATGCCGAAGTACTACAAGATATATGACAGCAAGCAGGTGCTGTACGTGACCGTTGACGACGGCGGGTCGGTCATAATACGGGACGAGGCGGGCAGGAAAGTGTTTCTTTCGAAGTACCAGGCAAAGCTAATGAAGTTTGGCATAGAGAATCTACTGAAGAGCCTCTTCGAAAAGTCGGATTCTTCCGACGTTCATGTTGAGGAACTGAAAGAACCACAAAAACAGGTGTTTTAATGGCCACGCAAAATCAACCAAGTACCGGGGAGCAGGAGGCCGAGCAGGCCGTGAGGGATTACCAGATTGTCCAGGAGCAGCTGCGCTCTGCCGCGCTGCAGATCAACCAGCTTCAGGCCCAGAAGGCGGAGTTTGACCGTGCGAAGGCGGAGGTCTCGGGAGCGGATGGCAGGATATACCTGACCGTCGGCGGCGTGATAGTCGAGACGAGCAAGGAGAAGGCCCTATCCGACCTGAAGGAAAAGCTTGAGCTGTCCGAATTCAGGTCATCATCTCTCAAAAAGCAGTACGACGAGCTCAAGGCCAAGGAGAAGGCCCTTGGGGAGAAACTCACCCGCATGTACAAGCAGAGCCAGGGATGAAGTTGACGCGCAATCTCTCTTTCGAGGAGCTGTGTGCAAAGCTAGCCGATTACAAGGGCAGGAAAGTGGCGCTGACGTTCCATTCGATAGGCGACCGCGACGGAGTCGGTTCGGCGACCGCGCTTGCCGAGTACTTCGACAATGCGGTGGTCGTGACTCCCGATTTCATAACAAACAACGCCAAGAGGATGCTCGAGTACACGGGCAAAACGAAGTACGTGGGCAACGACTTTCCACGAGACTGCGAGCTTCTGATAGTGCTCGACGCGAACAACGTGGACGTGCTCGGCAAGTTCCGCGAGGAGCTAAAAAGGTTTCAAGGAGAGCTGCTGTTCATAGACCACCATCTGCCGCACGAAGACATCAAGGGGGAGGTCGTCGCATTCAACAGCGAATCCTACAACTCGGCGTCAAGCATAGTGTGCGCGGTCCTTAGGTCACTGAAAGCTCAGGTCACGAAAAACATGGCGTTCCTCCTGCTCAACGGAGTGATCGCCGACTCGGCAGGACTCAACAACGCCTTCCCGCAGACGTTCAGGCAGATAGCCGACCTCGTGGAGACATCTGGGACGAGCTTCTCGTTCATCAACGAGTACTTCCATTCAAGCGTGCCGGTAAGGAACAGGTACGAGACTGTGATGGACATCCGCGAGGCTGGCTCTGAGATAGCGGGGAACTACGTGCTGATGTATGGCAGGGCGACGGAGCACGCGAACGTCGTTGCCGACGCAGCCATGGAGCTGGGCGCGGATGCCGCGGTGTTCTGGGCGATGACCGACAGGGAGGCCACCCTGTCTGCAAGGCTCAGGCCGCCTCTCGACCAGAAGCTTGGCATACACCTTGGCAAGTTCATGGAGGGCGTTGCGGGCATCGTAGGAGGCACCGGAGGCGGCCACGCGTGCGCCGCGGGCGCTTACGGCTCAAGGCGCGAAGAGGCCCAGAACGCGGGACAGGCCGTTCTCCAAAAAATAAGGGAGAAGATGGGTAACAGTCGGCAGTAGAACGGTGGTTTTGTGAAGCTCGCGATACTATCAGATTTCCACCTGGGTTACGACCGCTTCCGCGAGGACGCGTACAGCCAGGCGGAGGAAGCGCTGATATCCGCGGCGTCCTGCGCGGACGCGCTGCTCCTCCCCGGCGACCTGTTCGACATCAGGGCGCCCAAGCCCGAGGTCCTGGCTGAGGCGATAAATCTCTTCAGGAACCTGTCGAGAATGGACTGGAAGACAAGGACGGTAAGGGTTGAAGCGGAGGGGAAGTCATACACAACAGTGCCGCTCATCGCGATAGCGGGCACTCACGAAAGGCGCGCGCAGAGGTCCGAGAATCCGGTGAATCTTCTGGCCCTCGCAGGCATGCTAATTGACGTGAGCGACGGCTTCGCTGTCCTGGAGAAGGGGAACGAGCGCGTGGCCGTGTATGGCATAGGCGGCGTCTCGGAAGAGCAGTTCGCGGACACGATCAGGCGCCTTAATCCAAGGCCGATGCCCGGCTGTTTCAACGTGTTCATGTTTCATCAGTCCACCAAGGAGCTGCTGCCTTTCGACAGCGGCCTTGCGTGCTTTGACGACCTGCCGAAGGGCTTCGACCTTTATGTCGACGGCCACATACACAACAGGGTCGAGAAGAAGGTGCACGGCAAGCCGTTCCTGATACCTGGCAGCACCGTGCTCACGCAGCTCAAGAATTCCGAGCAGGAAGAGAAGGGATTCTACGTCTACGACACGGCGGACAACAGTTATGCGTTCCACAAGATAACCTCAAGGCGGTTCGTGGTGGTGAAGGTCGACGCCGCAGGCAAGGAGCCGATGGCAGTATCGAAAGATATACGGGAAGCAATAGAGCGCGCCATACCTGCGGGCAGCGGCAAGCCGATAATAAAAGTGGAAATAACCGGGAAGCTAAAGCCTGGCTTCAAAAACCTGGACCTTGACACGTCGGCCTTCTCCAAGACCTACAAGGACAGGGCGATAGTCGAGGTCGCAAAAGCCGGAATGGAGAGCGTGGAGACGAATTCCGACGTCGACGCGCTCCGGAAGGGTTCTTTCGACAACGTCTCAGTGAAGGACTACGGGCTCGGGATATTCGTCGAGAAGCTCAAGCAGAACAAGTACGATTTGGACATAAGCCCGTCGGAGCTGTTCGAGATGCTGAGTTCTGAGACGAGCAAGGACAAGGCGACAAAGAAGGTGCTGGAGGCGCTGTTCCCTTAAAGCCCCGATTCAGTTCGGTTTGGCCTGATCATAAGATTTAGCCGGGCCTCTTTTCTTTCCCTAGCTGCACTTCTTCCGCAGAATTTACTTCTCTCACTATCTCCATTAGCTTGCTAATCACTGGAGCAACATAGCGTTCCGATGCTTCGGTTTCTATGGTGAGTCCGGGCCTAATTAGTGGATGTTCGACTTTAATTTTGTATTTATTGTTCATCGCATCCCCTAGGGTTTCCTGTCCCTGAACCTGCCGTACTCGAAGAGCGCCTCAAGCGCCTTCGCCGCCGCGCTCGGCGACTCGTAGACAGGCACTCCTCCGCTTTCAAGTATCTTCTTGTGGAGCCCGGTGTAATCGGAGCCCACGCTTATCACGACCATCGGCTTGTCCATGTCGCCCTTCTGGTGCACGAGCTCCGCGGCGACCTTGCTGTCGGCCCCCGGCGTCTGGAAGAGCGCGATGACTATTAGGATGTCCGTGTTCTCGTCCGCGCTCACGGCGGTCAACGCGTCGCCATACCTCTTCGCGTCCGCATCCCCCGCGAGGTCCAGCGGGTTCGTGACGTTTACCAGCGCAGGCATGGTCTTCGCGAGTGCAGCCCTTGTCTCATTTGCGAGCTGGCTGAGCACTAGCGACCTCGAAGAAGCCACCGCGTCGGTCGTGAGCACGCCGGTGCCTCCCCCGTTTGTGATTATCGAGACCCTGTTGCCTTTCGGCTCAGGATCCGAGGCGAATATCTTTGCGTAGTCGAGCAGCTCGTCAAGGTCCTTGGCGACAGTGAACCCGAACTGCCTGAATATCGCCTCCTGCGTCGCGTAGTTGCCC
Organism: uncultured archaeon; assembly: GCA_902385515.1. GTDB lineage: Archaea > Micrarchaeota > Micrarchaeia > Micrarchaeales > CABMGC01 > CABMGC01. The sequence continues at coordinate 4,812 of CABMGC010000048.1, read as the reverse complement.
GCTAGCGCCGCGGTATGGGAATGCGCCGCCGTGACCCCCGCGTCGGTCCTGCCTGCCTTGAGGATGACAACCGGCTTCTTTTTGCCTAGCTTCCTTGCGACCTCGACGAATTCCTTTCCTCGCTTTATCCCTTCTATGTACATGACGATGACATCCGTCTCGTCATCAGCCATCAGGTACTCAAGTATGTCGACCTCGTCGACGCACACGGCGTTGCCGTACGATATGAATTTGGAGAGTCCTATCCCCTCGCTAGATATTATGTCAAGTATGGTGCTGCCGACGGCACCGCTCTGCGAGACGAAGCTCACCCGCCCGATGAACGGCCTGCTGATCTTGTAGGATGGAAGGAAAAGCGTGTCTATCCTTGACCTAGTGTCCATCAGTCCGAGGCAGTTCGGGCCTATCATTGCGATGCCGTATTTGTCGCAGATATCCTTTAGCTTGTCCTGCAGTGCTCCGTTGCCGACTTCCGCGAACCCTCCGCTCACGACCACGACGTTCCTGATGCCCGCCTTGCCGCAATCATTTAGCGCCTGCGGCGTCAACTCGGCGGGTATCGCCACAACCGCCAGGTCTATACTGTCCCTCTTGATGTCAAGCACGCTCTTGTATGCTCTCAGGCCAAGAATCTCGTCAGCGTTCGGGTTTATCGGATACAGCTTGCCCGAGTATCCTGCGCTCAGGTAGTTTTGGAGTATTATGTGCCCGACCTTGTCGGGGTTCCTTGACGCCCCTATTATCGCCACGCTCTTGGGCTTGAGCATCGTTCTGAGGTCGTACCTTGCTTTCATGATATCACTTTATCATTCTGATGTCAACGACGTCGTACGAGCCTTCCCTGACTATTACCGGATTGAGGTCGAGCTCGCTTATTTCCTCGTGCTCAATTAGCAGCTTCGATACGCTGAACAGCAGGTTCGCCACCATCTTGGTCGATGCGCCGCCGTGCGTTATCACCTTGCCAGATCTCAGCGACTCGAGCATGTTCTTTGCGTCCGCCTTCGTTATGGGGCAGAGCCTCAGTTCCACGTCCTTGAACGTCTCCACGTAAATTCCTCCGAGCCCTATCAGCAGCATCCTGCCGAACTGCGCGTCGGTGTTCCCTCCGATTATTATCTCGACCCCGCTCTCAGCCATCTTCTGCGCGAGTATCTTGTACGGCCTGAGCTTCCTTCCCCTATCCTCCAAGTACCTGAAAGCCGCGGATATCTCGTCCTCTCCTTTAAGGTCCAGCTTCACCAGCCCTTCCTTGGTCTTGTGTACGGCCTTGTCCGATATGAGCTTGAGGACTATCCTGTCGCCGTCAGAAAAAGCGACGGCCTCATCGGCGGCGCCCACGTACGCGCTCTCCACGCTCCTGATGCCGTATTCGTCAAGCACCTTCTTTGCCTGCGCGTATTCTAGCATTGGCATTTGACACACTTTTTCAAATAGGGAGCATGCCTGTCAGGTAAAGCACCGCGACAATCGCGATCAGCGCAACCGCGGCTCCCGCGGTCATCATAAGCTGCGTCCTCTGTTTGCCTTTCTTTATCTCCGCGAGTATGCGGGCAGGGTCGGCGTCCTGCGCCATTGTCCCTGCGGCGTTGGGCATACTGGCCGCGCCGGCAGCGGGAGGCGTCTGCTGCTTTGCCATGGAGGCGGCCACTCCGGGAACTGGTGGAGGGAGCATCTGCTTCGACCTCGTCTTCAGGAAGCCCTGTTCAGTAAGCATCAGCTCCACGTTGCCGTTCTTGAGCTCGTAGCTCAAAAAGCTCTGCTTGTCAAGCTTGTATATTCTCAGCGCCAGGTCCTTGGGCCTGATGTTAAGAGTGCTCTGAAGCTCCAGCGGCATCCTCTTGCCCCCGGAGAGCTGCGTCAGTATCTCCTCGTCAAGATTGTCAAGGGTCTCGGAGCTCCTTGTCTCCGCCTCCGCCTTCAGGGACTTGCCAAGGTCGGTTATGGTCATGCTGTTCGGGCCAGGGTAGTAGGCGGTGAAATCTATCAGGCCCTTCTGCTTGAGCGTGCCGGATATCTGCGCGGCATCGTATATGCTTGCGTTTATCGTGCTTCCGAAGCGCTCCAGCGTCGTTTCGGGAGTTATCTTCATTAGACAAGCGAGATCTGTAAACGTTATATTTTCTTCCTCCGACATGTCACCAACTTCAGTAGCATTTAAATGTTAACATTAAAAAAGAGACATATAGCGTGGTCATTTTGGATGTGCAGTTTCTCGGTGGTGCGTCCGAGGTGGGAAGGTCGGCCATCCTGCTCAAGGGCAGCAAGAGGATGGTCCTTGACTACGGCGTGAAGCTGGACGACAAGACCGAATATCCGCTGCCCGCGGGCAGCGTTGACGCGTGCGTGCTGAGCCACTCGCACCTTGACCACTCAGGCGCGTTCCCGATGCTTTACCAGACGAGGTTTCCGGTGACCTACGGCACCGAACCTACCAAGGAGCTGAGCGAGCTGCTAATTGACGATTCGCTGAAGATAAACCGCAAGCACCACCAGCAGCAGAGGTTCTCGAAACAGCAGCTGAAGACATTCCTTAACAACTACGCGGCGTACGAGTTCGGCTCCAGGATAGAGCTCGGCGAGTACACGATCTCACTACACGACGCCGGCCACACCCTCGGCAGCGCGATAACGCTTATCGAGAACGGCAAAGGCAAAAGACTCGTGTACACTGGAGACTTCAAGCTCACGCCGCAGATCCTCCAGGACGGCGCGGAGGTGGTGAAGAGCGACGTTTTGCTCATAGAATCGACTTACGCCACGCGGGAACACCCGGACCGCGACGAGTTGACCAAGAAGTTCGTGCAGGACGTCCGGGCTACGCTGGACAACGGCGGGACCGCGCTGGTACCGGTGTTTGCCGTGGGAAGGGCGCAGGAAATGGTGGCCCTGCTCTACAAGAACAACCTCGTAGACTACGTCCATCTTGACGGAATGGCACGGACCGCGACAGAGATAACGATGAGGCATCCCGAGTTCGTCAAGAACGGCAACATACTGCGCGACGCGCTGAACAAGATGACCTGGGTGAAGTCCGAACAGCACAGGGGGCATGCGGTGAGCGGCCCTAGCATAATAGTCACGACCGCGGGCATGCTGAACGGCGGGCCCGTGCTGAACTATCTGACGAAGCTCAACAACAACTCAAAGATATTCCTTACAGGCTATCAGGTGGAGGGAACTAACGGGAGAAAGCTCATGGAGGGGAAGCCGATCACAATAGACGGCGAAAAGCACCTGATAAGGACGCCTTTCGCTTACTACGACTTTTCCGCGCACTCCGGGGCTAGCGACCTGTACAATTACGTAAAGGCGAGCTCGCCGGAGACCGTGATATGCGTCCACGGGGACAAGGCCAACACCGCCGACTTTGCCGAAAATCTTAGGATGGAGGGCTTTGAGGCCCACGCACCCAAAATAGGAGAAGAGCTGAAACTGAAGTTTTAGCTTCAGTTTCCTTTTTCAGTGACTTCGATCTTTCCGTACTTTCCTGTAGAAAGCTGAGGGGTTCCTCTGAACTCTCCTACGTAGCCGTTCGTAACCTTTACCTTGTCGCCCACGTTGATGCTGTCTATGGTCTCTCCCCATAGCGAAATGGCGATGCTTCCGGTGTCGTCGCTTATCACTGCGTTAGCAACATTAAGCCTCTTTCCGTACTTCGTTATGACTTCTCTAGGTTCGCTTTTTTCAGTAACAGTCCCTTCCAGCTCTACGTTTGTAGCGCCGGCCTTAAGTTCACTTATTTTCATTTATTCACCGTTGTTCTGCGCTACTCATATGTTCTGCAAGGTATAATAAATTTCGCATGGCCGTCGCCTCGACGTTAAACGTCGATTTCTACCCGTACAGCTTCTTGAACTGGGCTTTCAGGCCCTTAACGGTTCCCGAGGTCTTTATCGTCCAGAAGCCGACGCTTTCGCTGCCCAGAGTCTTCACGAAAGAGAGTGCGAGGCCGAGATCCTTCTCGCATCCCCTGTTGACGCTGATTATGAACACGCTTTCGCTCAGCTGCGCCGCGGTGCGCGGGTTGGCCCTGAAGTAGGCGGCCTCCCCCATGACGCCATGAAGCCTCGACCGAAGGTCGCGCTCCTCCCGCTCGTCGCCCAGGTTCACGCTCCTGCTGGCTTCCACAAGCACGTACCTTAGCTTCCTCTTGAATATCATATGGCGTCACCCAGAGAGTTCAGCATTGCGTCGGCCGCCCTGTCGTCGGCACCGAGAAGCTTGGCCATCTCCTGCATCTGCGTCCTTGAAAGCAGGCAGTCCCTGCCCTCCGCCAGCGTGACGAGAGCGATGCCTGCCTTTCCCCTAAGCGCGCTCCTGATCAGCGTCTTGGCGCGGTACAGCGCGCGCATCCTGCCCTCCGCCAGAGGGCAGGTTATGCCTGCAACCGGCACGATGAGGAGCTTTCCGCGGGAGCGCAGCTCCTCTATGAATTTTCCCTCCGCCTTGCCGTCCTCCACGACCACGCCGACCACTGAGTTGATCCTCATGGCCTTAAGAAGCGTCTCGTTGTCCTTGCTCCTGACGATGAACCGCCCGTTCTCACCAAGCCCGCGCACGTCGCCAACGATCTCCGCGTCCTTCCCAAGTGCGAAGATCCGCCTGTAGCCCAGCCTGCGGGCCAGGGGCTCAAGATCTGCCGTCTCCTTCAATGCGACGATGTCAAAAAACTGCATGCTATCAAGTGGCAACTGCGGCTGTCCCCTTGGCCTCGCTCTCCATGAACAGGCTCTTCTCTATGGTCTCCTTTATCTTGTCCGCGGGATACGCGAGCTTTATCAGCTTGGTGTGTCCCCTGATGCCCTTGCC
>CABMGC010000047.1 GCA_902385515.1 uncultured archaeon | reverse complement strand
GGGGTCGTAGTGGGCCTTGACGGATACTATTTCAAGATAACTGGCCTTATCGACAAGACGGGCGCCCCTTCTAGGAAGGAGGTCGAATTCAGCAGGAAGGTGTTCATGCTTCTTAGCAGCGGACCCGGCATAAGGAACCCTAAGAAAGGCAAGAGGATACGAAGGCTCGTCAGGGGCAACACCATCAGCGTCGACACCGAACAGATAAACTCGATCATCGAAGAGTACGGCTCGAAGAGCCTTGACGAGATCTTCCCTAAGAAGGCGCCGAAGGAAGAGGCAAAGAAGGAGTGATTTCGCTCCGGGCACGACGATGATTATGGAAACGATAAAGCAGAGCCAGCTCAACATAGGGACCCTTGGCCACGTGGACCACGGCAAGACCACGCTCACGTACGCGATAACGCACAGCTGGACCGACGTCCACAGCGAGAGCATAAAGAGGAGCATGACCATCAAGCTCGGCTACTCCGACGCCACCATAGGAATCTGCGGCGAAGAGAACAGCATCGAGTCATACACGACAGACAGCAAGTGCAAGGAGGGCAAGCCCGTTCGGCCTGTGCGAAGGATATCCCTGCTTGACGCACCGGGCCACGAGACGCTCATGGCCACGGCCATCGCTGGCTCGAACATAATCGACGCCGCGCTTTTCGTAATTGCCGCCACGGAGCCCTGCCCGATGCCCCAGACCAAGGAGCATCTGATGCTGATAAACGCGCTGGGCATAGAGAAGGTCATCGTCGTGCAGACCAAGGTCGACATAGTCGGCAAGGAGCAGGCGGAGAAGCACTACGCGCAGATCAAGAACTTCATCAAGGGGAGCAGGATAGCCGATGCCAGGATCATACCCGTCATGGCCAACAAGAACATAAACGTCGACGCCGTGCTTGAGGCGATAGTGAAGATGGAAGTCCCGAAGAGGGACATTACGTCCGACCCTGCCATGTACGTGGCAAGGTCTTTCGACGTCAACAGGCCGGGCGCGAAGATAGCGGGCCTGCTGGGCGGAGTCGTCGGCGGGTCCATAATACGCGGGAAGCTTAAGGTCGGCGACGAGATAGAGATAAGGCCCGGAATAAACAGGTCGAAGGACAAGGGCAAGAGGGAGTCGTACACGCCCATACTTACTACGGTCGAAAGCCTGCTCGCGGAGAAGGACAGGCTTGACGAGGCCATAGCCGGCGGACTGATCGCGGTAGGCACGGACCTGGACCCTTCGTTCACAAAGGCGGACGCGCTGGTCGGCCAGATGGTGGGAAGGGCAGGCAAGCTGCCCAACGTAGTCAACGACATCGACATAAAGTACACGTCGCTCGAGAGAAACGACCTTCCCAAGCAGGCGTTCAGGCCGAACGAGCCCCTGCTGCTAGGAATAGGCACTGGAACAAACGTTGGCTATGTCAAGGTCGCGAAGAAAAACACGCTAGGAATAGAGCTCAAGCACCCCGCGTGCATCGACAAGAGCACCAAGGTATCAATCCTTAGGAACTTCTCGCAGAGATGGCACCTGTCCGGCTACGGGACGCTCAGCCAGTGAAGTTCTGGTTTTATCTGAGCAGGCCCAGCCTCCTGGACTTGGCAGTTATGTCGTCCACCAACTTCTTTCTGCCCGCCGCCTTGCTTATGTCGTAGTCTTTGGGAATCTCGAAGCCGGCGGCATGCGGATGGCCTCCGCCCCCGAACGCTGACGCGAGCGCGACAATGTTACTCTTCTCGCTTCGCATGCTCGCCTTCTTTGAGTCGGTCTTCAGCAGCACGCTTATGTCAGCGCCCGAATCCTCGATCATCGCACGGCACGCGCCCGTGGAGTCAACCTCTTTCGAGAAGCCGACCGCCATCGCGCCGTCTATGACCTGCATGTTCCTTAGCAGCAATTTCGTCCTTTCCTTGTTGATGCGCTCGTAGGTCTTCGCGGCCGAGCGAATCCCGCCGTCGAAGAACTTCCCTGAGCTGATTGTGTCCATTACCTTTCTTAGGCCTTTCTGCCTCTTTTCGAAAGAGCTCGCTGAGCTGAAGTAGTTTATGCTCATCGAGTATGTCGTCGATGCGGTCCTGCTCCACTTGGGATTCGGCTGCGAGTCGAAGCCGAGGTAAAGGTCGGTGCAGTGCACAAGGCCGGTGAACTTCTCGACGAAATCACCGGTGAGCCGGGTGTATTTCTTCGTTATGTCTGTCGCGCAGGCCATGCTGTTCTCTCCGACAATCGCGATCTCGCAATTGGCCGCTATGTCGTTTAGCGCCCTGTCGCTCCAGTAATGGTGGTCCAGCCACACGACCATCCCTCCCTTTGACTTCACGGTCTTGACGAAGCGCGACAGCATGCCGATGGTGCCCGGATTTGTGGCGAGGTCCGTTACGAACACTGTAGAGCCCTTTCCCGAACGCCTAAGTATTGCCTCGGTCGCCTCCCTAAGGTCATTCTCCGAATAGCTCGAGAAGAAGACGTCCTTCGAGTCGAGGTGGTACCTCATTTTCAAAAGCGATGCACTTCCTACGCCGTCCAGATCCTCGGCGTGCGACATGACAAGAGTCCTATCCATGACGTTCTTACGCGGTCAAGTAATTAAAGCTCTTGTGCCTGGCAAGCTTTCGGAAAAGGAATAGAGGGCCTGGCTTGGGGGAAGCCAGGCCCATTTCACCTCACTTAAGGAGGTGATACAATCAGTGTATTGGTCGCCTTGCCAGCATCATATTTGTAATAAACCTTGTGACCGAGCTGCAGCCTGTCGAGCAGGCCGAGCCTGTGGAGGCGGTTCAGCCTCGCGCACGCGGCGTTGTTGCCTTTGTATGCCATGAACTCTCTAACCTCCTCCGCGCAGGCCATTCCTTTCGTCTGAACGTAATTTATCATCTTCGCGTCCACTTCCGAGAGCGGGATCTCCCTGCTCATCTGCATCGTGGTGCTCTCGTCCATTTGCGAGCCGTTGATCTCAAGGGCGCTCATTTCGTCCTCGAGCAGCTTTATCTTCTGCGTTATGTCCTCCAGGATCCTGTTCGTCCTGGCCCTCTCGTCCACCATGTACTTTATCAGCGTGGACATGCTCGTGCCCTCTGTTAGCTCGGGCTGGCTCCTCTCGTAGGCTACCTTGAGCTCCTTCTTGAGCTCCATGATCTCCTTTTCCATCTGTTTGCTGTTCATTTTGCCACGCCGCGCCAGATACATTCGGGATGCCTTCATGATTCTTGCACGCACTTGTCATGAAACAATCATGAAACAATCATATGTGTGACCATTAAGATATTTAAGCGTTGCGCTGCGCGCATTATTGCATAAGACATGAAACGGGCACCGGCGAGCCAGATATGCGTGTGCTGTCGTCGACAAGCTCCAAAATAGTGGAAGTTTCACAGCAGTTGCGCGCCCGCGGGCCTGCAGTCTTGCACAGCCCACTAATTGGGGGAAGCAACAGAAAAGCCTATAAACGTTGAAAACCCAACTTATTCCCGACTGTCTTACTGCGGCCAGGTCAAATTTTCTTCAGTGATACGAGTGCAACAATTCCTAATACCGGCGCGGCGCGCCAAGCTGCTCGAGGACAGGAAGGTCCTTGAACCCTTGTGCGAGAGGCTAGGATGCAGCATAGCCGTGCAGAACGGCAACGAAGTGGTAATTACCGGCGAGCCCTACGAGGAGTACAACGCGAGGAACGTCGTCCAGGCGTTCGCAAGGGGTTTTGAGCTGAACACGGCCTACAAGCTGCTGTCCGACGACTACTTCTTCAAGTCCACGGACATGCGGGACATGTTCAGGAACGAGGATCGGATCAAGAGGATAAAGGCGAGGATCATAGGCAAGGAAGGCAGGTCCAAGAGCTACATGCAGAGCGTCAGCGGCGCCGAGCTTTCCGTCTACGGGGACACGGTGAGCATGATAGGCACGGTGGACGAGATAAAGATCATGAGTGCGGCAGTGGACGTGCTGCTGGAAGGGGGAACGCACAAAAAGGCTTACTTCCTAATGGAGAAGACCAAAAAGGGCATAAGGAGAGGATAGAGTGGCGCAAGAAGACACAAAGTCATCCGAGGAGATATTCAAGGAGTTCAAGGAACACTCGATAACCGAGTTCTTCCGCAAGAACAGCCAGATGCTCGGCTACGCAGGCAAGGTGCGCTCGCTCACAACGATTGTCCACGAGTATATAACAAACTCGCTCGACGCCTGCGAAGAGGCTGGCATACTGCCAGACATAGAGGTGCGGGTCAAGGAACTGTCGGAGAGG
>CABMGC010000046.1 GCA_902385515.1 uncultured archaeon | reverse complement strand
TTCCGTTTACGTCTCGCCCATCAGCGTAATTAGGCGTTAAGTTTCGCAAGGCAAGAAATTTAAACAGGGACGGGCTTAAGTTAATTGGTAGGGGAAATGTACGCTCATAGACTAGAGCCGAGCCTTGAGAAATTCGAGATTAAATTTGACAGGCACCTGCTAAGGGAGGACACACCTGTGCCGTTGGACGAAGCTACCCGACAGCCCCAGCTCAGGGGATCAATTCTGAAGGAAAAGCTGCTAGCGCTTCAATACGAGTCTAGGGTTCCTGTCCTGAATAAATGGCCCTTGCCCTTAAACAGCGCGCGCAGTTACGCTCCGGAGTATACGCTGGCGCTGCGCGTCGGTGGCAAGTCTTCCGGCGAAAACGCCGCCGGGGACGGCAAGAGATTCGTGGTCATAGAGCCGTGCTGCTTTTCCATGAAGAAGAGCAGGCCTGCCGCGACAAGGCAGGCAAGGCAGCTCGAATCGTTCTACCAGAACTATCGCAGCGAGTTCTACATAATCCTAGCGGGCACAGTACCGAGAAAGGAATTGGCGGAGTACGTGATGTCGAGAACGGGGGTGTCGTTCAAAAACACAAACGACCAGTACTGGCAGATACCCAACGGCAGTTCGCCGCGTGAAAAGGTCGAAAAATCGCTGGACTTCAACCTGAACGCGCTTATTGAAAAGACGGATATCTTGGAGACCGATCCTGCCCAGCGCAAGGCATGGTTTGCCAGCTGTCTCAAAAAATACTATTATCCCGCGGAGCAGCAGCGCATGCACGATTCCGTCCACGTGATGGAGGATTTGGAGCGCGCTGCCAGATCCCTTCAAGAAGATGAAGACATGCTTCCGTTCCGCGACATACCTTCGCTCAGGCAAAGAATATTGCGCACGGAAAATAATAATCCCAAAACCAGGAAGGGTTCAAGGGACCACATATGGGAAAAGCAGGACGGCGGCCCGAGCGACCCGGCGAACGTGCAGATCCTGCGCCGCAGCCACCACGACATAAAATCGGACGTCTTCGCGACCTATAGGAGAAAGCTGGGGCGCCCGCTCATGAAATACGAATCCCTGGTTCTCAATAACGAGTTCCTTAGGATCCTCAAGGAGGTAACTGCTGGCGCGGAGGAGGCGGAAGAGCCCCTGGAGATGGAGGAGCAGCATTCCAGAAGCAAGCCCGGGACGCGCGAACTTAAAAACATTAAATCCTCTGTAGTTAGCAACATCTTCAAGGATTGTGATTTTAGTGTCGCAGCAAGTTCAGTTCTTAGAGCGTAGCGCGTCGAAGCTCATCCCCTAGTTTTCCGACGCGCACTGCCACCTCAACATGTTCGACAACCCGCTCGCCGCGGCGGAGGCGGCGCGCGCGGCAGGCATGGGGCTGATGATAACCGCCGGGTGCAGCGCTAAGGACAACGCCGAAAGCATCGAGGTGGCGGAGGTCGCGCAGGGAGTGTTCGCGGTGGTGGGCATAAGCCCTGATTTTTCCCAATCGGAGCAGGAGCGCGTAAAAGACATCAAGGGCCTTGTGAAGGGCAGCAGCAAGGTCGTAGGCCTGGGCGAGATCGGACTTGACGCCAAGGTCGCGCACACAATAAGCATGGAGGTCCAAAGGGAAGTCTTCAAGGCGCAGCTTGACGTGGCGAACGACCTTGGCCTGCCGGTCGTAATACACGCGCGCGGCACGCTTGACGAGGTCGAGCGGATACTGGACGAGAAAGACTCGAAGTACGCCCTGTTCCACTTCTTTGACGGCGACGAGGAGCAGGCAAAACGCCTGGCAGCGAAAGGCTACCTGATATCCATACCCCCTGCCGAGACGTCAAGGAGGAAAAGGATTATAAAGAACATAAGCCTAAGTAATATCGTTGCGGAAACAGACTCGCCGGTCGTCGGCAAGACCCCCGCTGACGCGATAAGCGTCTGCAAGAGGATCGCTGAAATAAAGGACGTATCTTTGCAGGAAGTCGCCGAAGCAACAACAGAAAACATAAGAAGGCTATTTTACATATGATATACAGGGTCCGTAGCTCAGCTTGGATAGAGCGGTAGCCTTCTAATGCTTGAAGAAAGCTAAAGGTCGCGGGTTCAAAATGATAAGGCCCCGAAAAGGAGTTTATCGATGAGAATCCCGCCGGACCCGTCTCAGGTGGTTTGATGGATGAAAAGAAAAACGATGAAACAATCGCGCAGATCAAGCAGCAGATAGACTTATTGCTGAACGACAACAGTGTGCCGAGGAACGTCAAGGTGGCGATCGAGGCCGCCAAGAAGGCGCTGCTCACAGAGGGCGAATACTCGGTCAGGTCGTCCACGGCCACGTACAAGATAGACGAGGTCAGCAATGACATAAACCTCCCTCCTTACGCGAGGACGGTCATCTGGAACATCCTGAGCCTTCTGGAATCAGTGAAGGACCAGTAGAGCCGCTCCACAAGGCGGTCAGCCTTAAGAATAAATGCGGATAGGCTTGCCGCTTTTAATTTTTTACTGCATTCTGTTTATGGTGCGTGCATGGACGCGATAAAATCATTTCTAAGCAGACTTAACGGTAAACAGACAATTGAGGTTCTCGCCAAGGAACTCAGATCCACCGCCAAAGAGTACGATCCTGCCTCATACTATCCCATAAACGCCGAAGAAATGTCTCCCAATGTGGTGGCTGCCCTTGAGGACGCAAAGGGAAGGAAAGTCGACATCGCATTCAACTACCTAGTGGACGACAAAGAACGGGAAAAGATCCATGCGGTGATGCTAGAAAACGGTCTCGTGCGGAAAAAATTTGAAAAAAGCCACAGCAACCTTCCGCCGATAGAACAAATATTGAAGCAGAGCCCAGAACCCTTCCAGTACCACTTCAAGTATTCCGAGCGTCTGTGGTTCATCACGATAGACGCCGTGCAAACAGTGAAGACTTATGATCCCACCAAATGGTATCGCATAGATTCGAAAGAGATGCCCAGGGAGTTGGTGACAATAATAGAGGCCACTAGCGGCAGCCGGGTTGCTGCAGCGGAAAGGGAACTGAAAGGAGATGCTGCCGATTGGGGAGTAACTTTACCCACCCTCGCCACAGAACGAGATAAATTTCACGCGGCCATGCGGAAATATGGCCTGGTGAAAGAAGAATACAAAAAGTGGCACCCCGACCTTCCCCTGCTGGAGCAGATAATCAATCAAAGCAAGGAGCCTTTCAAATACTCTTTGGACGGCGGCCGCCTGTGGTTCATGGAAATAAACCCCGTTGAGAAAGCGCAGCGGTGCGCGCAGGTTTCTCAATGAGTGCCTTTTTCTCGCAGCATACGCCAGAAACACTAAACCTTTATATCGGTTGACGCAGAAATCTAATCACTGCGTCGGGGGACGCGGGTGCTTCTTATGGCCACTGGAAAAGAAGACGTTGAGCTGTTCAAAGGCATCCTCAAAAGCATAGGCGAAATTATTGCTTCCAAGCACTTTGAAGTAAAAGCAGAATTGAGAGGCATAAAGAAGGCAGCGGTCATCGACAAACTCAAGGATCCAAAAGACCTCATCGCAGTAAAATACCAAGGGTATGGCGAAGAAGGGCATAAATACGGTCTCCTTTTCAAAGTGATGAGTAATTATGACCTCAAGGTAGTGGTATCGATAAACGGAAAAGTGTTAAATATGGTGACTGTGCATGTTCAGAATGTCAAGAGGAGAAAGAGGTTCCTTGCATGGCTGGAAAAATGAAAGTAGACTACGACGAGGACAATGATGTCCTGTGGATCCATAGCGGGAAAAAAGTTAGCGATAGCCTTGAAGTAGATAGGTTCGTGGTTGATTTCATGCGCGATGGCAGCGTGTCTGGCGTAGAGATCATGGATGCGTCTAAGATCATAAGTAATCTGTCTACTCACAAAGTAAGCAAGGAATACCTAGGGCTTATCGAAGATGCGAAGCTTAGGCTCTACAGGAGCAAGGATTTGGTGTATATAGTGGTCTCTTTTAGGATTCTTGTGAACAACAAGATGGAGAACATGATAATTCAGGTGCCTGCACCACGCGCAGCAATGGCGGCATAGCAATAGACAATCAACCTCCCATGCACTTTTAGGCTCTGGCCCTTGGATGCGGCTAAACCTTTATATCGGTTGACGCAGAAATCTAATCACTGCGTCGGGGGACGCGGGTGCTTCTTATGGCCGACGGCAATCTTATCGAGCTCGCTAACAGGCTGAGCGGCAAGGCCATGATAAGTTCGGAGATAACCGAGGACGACGTCAAGTCCGTCGACATGGAGTCGCTCATAGCCCACATAATCGGGCGCTTCGAGAACAAGGACGGCATGAAGATTTTGGACAAGAAGGAGCTCCGCCTCGCCCTTGCAGGCATGGCTGAGAAGAAGGAGCCAGTGCAGATAGAGGTAATACGGTCGAGCGACTTCAAGCCCCAGGCAAAGGACATAGGCGCAAAGTACTCAATCCGAAACACGCGCATAGAGCGTTCCAACAACACGGTCGGCGACTTCGTGGATTATTTCAAGGACAGGTTCTCAAAGCTCCGCGACATAATGAAGAGCTACGGCGGGGCGGGAGGCACCGTCAGCATAAGCGCGATAAAGCAATACATAAGCGGCAGGGAGGTCGGAGTTATAGGGATGGTGTACGAGCGCACCGTGACAAAGAACGGCCACGTGATGATGACGCTTGAGGACGAGACCGGCACCGCCAAGGTGCTCGTGTACAAGCCGCAGATAAAGGAGAAGAAGGCGATTGACCTGTTCGATACCGCATCCAAGGTGGTGAAGGACGACATAATATACATAAAAGGCAAGGTCTCTGGCCCTTTCTTCATAGCGAACACCATCTCCTGGCCCGGCATGCCGGTGCGAGTCAGAAGGCGCTCCGACGAGGATGTAGCGATAGCCCTTTTGTCTGACGTTCACATAGGCAACAAGCTATTCCTTGACAAGCAGTTTGCGAAGTTCATAGAGTGGCTGAACGGGGGAGTGGACAACAGGAAGGACCTAGCCAACAAGATAAAGTACGTGGTCGTGGGAGGCGACCTCGTGGACGGTGTCGGAGTGTACCCAGGCCAGGACAAGGAGCTGAGCATCCCCGACATATACGAGCAGTACTCTGTGTTCTTCGATTACATGGAGAAGGTGCCCGAGTACGTGGAGGTATTCGTTCTGCCAGGGAACCACGACGCAGTCCAGAGGGCCGAGCCGCAGCCCCAGATAAACAAGAAGCTTCTGGGCGGCTTCGAGAGGCCGAACATACACGTGGTCGCAAATCCCTGCTACCTCAACCTGCACGGCGTGAAGGTTCTGTCTTACCACGGGGCGTCGCTGGACTCGGTCATACAGAACATAGCCGGCTGCAGCTACTCCAACGCGACTTCGGCCATGAAGGAGATTGCGAAGAGAAGGCACCTGTCGCCGATATACGGCAACAACGTCATCACCCCTTGCAAGAACGACGCGCTCGTGATAGACGAGGTGCCTGACGTGCTGCACATGGGTCACATACACAAGAACGGGTACGAGGAGTTCCACGGAACGGCGCTTGTGAACAGCGGCACGTGGCAGGCGAGGACGTCATTCCTGGTTAAGCAGGGGCATATTCCCACGCCGGCCCTCCTGTCTGTGTACGAGGCAAGGACCACGAGCATGGCTTTCGTGGACTTCAACGGCTAGGTGTTTTATTGGACATAGACTCTTACTTCAAGACGCTCGATGACCAGTTCCAGGTCGCGTACGGCCTGGCCAGCCGGGCGAAGGCAAAGGGTTTCGATCCGCACGATTTCGTCGAGATAAGGGCCGCGCCAGACCTTGCCGGCAAGGTGGAGGGACTCATGGGCGTTGCGGGCATAGCAGACCTGATAATTAAGAACCAGAAGGGCAGGACCCGCGCAGAGCTGGCTTTCTGCATGGTGAAGGAGATATGCACCAACCCGATGTTCGAGAGTTTCGAGACGCTGCGCAGAATAGAGCTCGCGGTCAGGACGGGCCTCGCAATATACACTGAAGGCATACTCGTGGCACCCACCGAGGGCGTCCAGGGCATAGGCCACTTCAAGAATTCCGACAACTCGGACTACATATCCGTTTTCTATGCGGGTCCAATAAGGAGCGCCGGAGGGACTGCGGTGGCGCTGTCCGTCGCGTTCGCCGACTACGCAAGGAGATTCTTCAACATAGGCGCGTACAAGGTGACTCCTGACGAGCTGGAACGCTACCTGGAGGAGGTGGAACTCTACCACGAGCGCGTCGTCAACCTCCAGTACAAGCCGAGCGCTGACGAGCTCAGGACAGTGTGCGGCAACTGCTGCGTTTGCGTAGACGGGCTCCCCACCGAGGACATAGAAGTGAGCGTTCACGCGAATCTTTCCAGGCGCCAGTTCGACGGCAAGGACATGGCCATAACCAACCGCGTGAGGGGAGGAGTGCCTCTTGTGCTCAGCAGCATAGTGCAGAAGGCAAAGAGCGTATTCAAGGAGGTCAAGAAGGTCGAGCTGGACTGGGGCTGGATGAGCGGCATAATAACCGTGGACAAGTCGAAGAAGGTCGATACGGCGGCGTCAGACAAGGAGAAGACGGCGGTGTTCCTAGAGGAGCTCGTCGCAGGCAGGCCGATATTGGCATACCCGAAGCGCGTAGGAGGCTTCAGGCTAAGGTACGGAAGGGCAAGGACCACAGGCATAGCCGCCAAGGGATTCAGCCCCGCCACCGCCATACTGACGATGGAGTTCATAGCGGTGGGCACCCAGCTGAAGGTAGAGTTCCCCGGCAAGGGATGCGTCGCCGCGCCCGTTGACACGATAGAAGGCCCGTTCATCAGGCTGAAGTCCGGGGAGGCCCTCAGGGTGAACGACGCGGAGACGGCCATGCTTCTTAAGAACGAGGTCGCGGAGATCCTTTCGCTTGGGGACATACTGATAACATTCGGCGATTTCAAGAAGACCAACACTCCTCTGCAGCCTAGCAGCTACGTCGAGGAGTTCTGGGAAGCGCAGCTGCGTGCGGCATCCAGGGAAGACCTCAGGCCGGACCACAAGGCCCTCACGTTCAAGGACGCCTACGCGATGTCGCAGAGGTATGGAGTCCCGATACATCCGAGATTCCTGTTCGAATTCCAGGCCGTTGGAAAAGAAGACCTAACTGACCTGGCCAAGGCGGTGTCCAAGGCAAAGATCACCGGCGCCGGCCTGTTCGGCGTAAGCGCTATCGAAATCGGCGATACCAAGGTGAAGAGGACTCTCGAGCTGATGAACGTGCCTCACAAACCCGTGAACGGGGGCATATCTGTGGTCGGCGACAATGCCCAGAGCCTGCTCGCGTCCCTCGGCTTCGCGCACGGCGAAGGCGCGCTCGACATGAGCGAGAGCCTGTTAGAAAAGTACAAGGGCGACTATGAGGGTGCGCTGGCCATGGTGAACGCAGTCGCCCCATTCAGGATAATGAAGAGGTCCACCTACGTGGGAGCGAGAATAGGCAGGCCTGAGAAGGCGAGGGAGCGGCTTATGAAGCCGTCCCCACACGTGCTTTTCCCGATAGGGGAGTTCGGCGGAAAGGAGAGGAACCTGTCCAACGCGTACTCGTACGACTGCAACAAGTTCGGCAGGCAGAGCATAAAAGTGGACATGGCAAGGTACAAGTGCGATTCCTGCGGCATGCTGCTCGACGGCCCGTACTGCTACCGCTGCAACCATCACGCGTCCATCGAGCGCTTCTGCCCCAAGTGCAACAAGGCCCAACATAAAGAGAAGTGCGAGACCTGCGGCACCGAGACGCAGACGTTCAGCGAGAGAAACGTGGACTTCATGCGCCTGGTCACCAACGCCACGGCGAAGATAGGCGTGTCCAAGATGCCCAAGCACATAAAGGGGGTAAAGAGCCTGATGAACAGGAACCGCATAGCCGAGCCGCTCGAGAAGGGCATACTGAGGGCGCGCCACAACATATTCATATTCAAGGACGGGACGTCAAGGTTCGATGCGACCGACCAGCCGCTGACCCACTTCTACCCAAGCGAGATGGGCGTGACTGTGCAGGAGCTCAGAGCCCTGGGGTACGACAAGGCCGCGGATGGATCAGATCTAGCTGGCGAGGACCAGCTCGTCGAGATGCGGCACCAGGATGTCATACTTAACAAGCGCGGGGCCGAGTATCTGATGAACGTCGCCAAGTTCATGGACGACATGCTCCAGCAGCTCTACGGGCTCGAGCCGTACTACAACGTCAACGCACCGCATGACATGCTCGGGAAGCTCGTCCTAACGCTCGCCCCGCATACGTCGTGCGCGGTGCTCAACAGGGTCGTCGGCTTCACGGACGCGAACGTCGGTTTTGCGCACCCCTTCATCATAGCGGCCAGGAGGAGGAACTGCGACGGTGACGAGGACACGACGATGCTCTTGCTCGACGCGCTCATAAACTTCTCAAAGGAGTATTTGCCCACGAACATAGGCGGCACCATGGACGAGCCCCTGCTTCTCACCACGCGGGTGATGCCGGAGGAGGTCGACGACGAGGTCCATGCCATGGACCTGGTGGAGTCATACCCGCTCGAGTTCTACGAGAAGACTCTCGCCTGCGCGCCGCCTTCGGAGGTAAAGATAGAGCTGGTGGAAAACCGGCTCAACAGCAAGGCGATATTCGACAATCTGAGGTTCTCGCACGGCGCTCTCCAAACCGCCATAAAGCTTGCGCCCAAGAAGAGCGTCTACACGCAGCTCAAGACGATGGACGAGAAGATAGAGGCAGAGTTCAGGCTGATGGACATGATAACTTCAATAGACAAACCAGACGCCGCGAAGAGGCTAATCATGAGCCATTTCCTTCCCGACCTGATCGGTAATTTGCACTCCTATTCCAAGCAGAGGTTCAGGTGTGCATCGTGCAATGCGAAGTACCGCAGGGTGCCGCTTGTCGGCAAGTGCACAAGGGACGGGGGCAAGCTACTGCTCACTATATCGAAGGGCGGGATAGAGAAGTACCTTGACACGGCGACGAACCTCGCGAACAGGTACGACCTAGACAACTACACCAAGCAGAGGATCATGCTGATACGCGACGAGATCGACGCCATATTCGGCAGCCTCGAGCTGAACGTCGAGGAGAACAAGGGTCAGTTCAACCTGGCCAATTTCCTGTAGCACCAGCCCTAGTATCTGCGCGACGGGTTCTCAATGGCCTCTTCTCTTAGCAGTTCGATTGCCTTGGCCCTGATGCCGTGCGTGCGCGTTATAGCAATCGAGCTTCTGCCATCCTCCCTGTATTCTTCTATGAGTCTCTTGAGCCTTTCGGGCGCGAACGTCTCGCGGCTGCCTTTCACCGGGCCTATCTTCTCTATAGTCTCATACAGCGCGTCGAAGGTCTTCGCGCCGTCGACCAGCTTCTCCTCGAACGTCTTTATCCCGTCAGGGCGCTTTTCCCCAGCGAACTCCGGTTTCGGCCCTGCTTTGAATCTTTCCACCACGTTACCACAAGCTTAGGTGTCTGTCAGCTTATTTAAGCATTTTCTACGGTCACCTAATTCCTGCCGGCGTTTCCGACCGCCTTCTCCAGCACGTCAAGCCCCTTGTCGATGCTGGCCTCTGACATCGTTATCGGAGGGATGAGCCTTATGGTGGACCGCCCTGCCGGAAGCACCAGCAGCCCGTTGTTGAAACATTCGATGAGTATTGCGTCCCTCTGTTTGGCAGCGTACTCCTTCGTGTCCTTGCTTTTTACGATCTCCATCCCTATCATCAGTCCAAGGCCCCTCACATCTCCGATTATTTCGTACTTTTCCTTGAGCTCTTCGAGCCTTGCCATTATCTTTCGGCCCTTCTTTGCGACCTGCTTTTGGAGGCTCTTCTCGTTCTTCTTGACGTAGTCGAGCGAGGCGTCCGCGGCCGCTATGGCTAGCAGGTTCCCTCCGAACGTGTTAGAATGGGCGCCGGCAGGCATGTCCCCTAGCGACCTTCTGGTGACGGTCACGCCGAACGGCAGGCCTCCGCCCGCCGCCTTGGCCATGGAGTAAATGTCCGCCTCGACGCCGAAGTTGTCCAGGGCAAGGAACCTGCCCGTCCTCATGTAGCCTGCCTGGACCTCGTCGGAGATGAGGGCTATGCCGTGCTCGCTCGCAAGCTTCCTGAGTTCTTTTACGAAACTCTTCGGCGGAACTATGTACCCTCCCTCTCCCTGCACCGGCTCCATGACGATTGCCGCGACCTCATTCGGGTCAACCTCCTTCTCAAGTATATTGTCCCTTATGTGGGAGATGCAGAACCTGCCGCACTCCTCCTCGTCTCCGTAAGGGAACCTGTAGGCGTAGGGATACGGCGCGTGTATTACTGAATTGAAAGGCCCGAAGCCTGCCCTGTGCACCTTGTTCGATGCGGTCAGGCCAAGGGACCCGTAAGTCCTCCCGTGGAATGCGTTATAGAACGCTATGACATACTGCCTCTTCGTCAGGGCCTTAGCAAACTTCAGCGCCGCCTCGTTGGCCTCGGTGCCCGAGTTGGAGTAGAAGACGCGCCCGAAGCCCTTCGGAAACATCGCAACGAGTTTTTCGGCGAACCTGACCGGCAGTTCCCCGTAGAAGTCCGTAAACGCAGGGTGCATAAGCCTGTCTACCTGCTTCTTGACCGCATTCCTCACATCGGCATTCGCGTTGACGCCAAAGTTGTACACTGATATGAAGCTTGTGAAATCGATGAACTTGTTGCCCGAGACGTCGTACGCGAAATCCCCGTCCCCGCGATCCGCAACGAACGGGTACGGCTCCCGTGTTGTCGTCATCATGACTTTGCCGTCTCTTTCGATTATGCTTCTTATTTTAGAATCAATTTTTACGGCCATTGAATCACCTAACTGACGGATGGAAAGTTATTATGGATTGCTCCATCGCTAGATCAGGTTGGCCGCACCAGCGCGGCCTATAGCATCCGACCATTTCGCCAGGCTCTGCAAAAATGTCTTGACGTGGTCTCTCGTGTCCTGATCGGTAAGCCTTCCTTCGCCGTCGAACTTAGTGTCCGCGAACGCCACGAAGATCTCCGGCCTCTGCATCGGATAGGCGTTGAGGAACACGAAGCTTTGTCGCAGGTGGTACTGGGCCCTTGAGCCGCCCAGCATGCCCGGGGATGCGCTCATGATAGCCACCGGCTTCTTTTCGAACGAGTTGTCGCCATGCGGCCTCGAAGCCCAGTCTATGGCGTTCTTCAGCACGCCGGGAACCGAATAGTTGTACTCGGGAGTTACGATGAGTATCGCGTCGGCGGCCTTTATGCCTGCCTTGAATCTTTTGACCGGCTCAGGCAGCGCCCCCTCAAGGTCCTGGTTGAATACAGGTATGTCCGACAGGTCGAAATTCTCGAGGCTGGCGCCTTCGGGCAGCAGCTCCGCCGCCGCGTCAAGGAGCATCCTGTTGTACGATCCCTTGCGTAGGCTGCCAGCGAATCCGAATATCCTAAGATGTCCGCCAGCCATCATATCAGGTTGTTGGCCTTTCCGTACTTTATCAGCCTCGCCCAGTTCTGCAGGTTGGTGAGCATTACTTTCAGGTGAGTCCTGGCGTCGGAATCAGTGAGAGCGCCTTTTGCGTCGAACTTTTCGTCGGCGAAGTTCACGAGCACCTGCGGCTTGTTCAGCACGTACGCGTTGAGGTAGACCATTATCTGGCGCAGGTGGTACTGCGCAATCGCCCCGCCCCCGCCTTCGGTCGATGCGCTCATCACGGCTACTGGCTTCCTGTCGAACGCATTGTCGCCGTAAGGCCTCGAAGCCCACTCAAGCACGTTCTTCAGCGCGGCAGGTATGGTGTAGTTGTACTCGGGCGTTGATATGAGTATGGCATCTGCTTGCCTTACCTTCTCCTTGAATTTCGTGACCTCCGCGGAGAGGGTCTTCTTCTCCGAGTCCTGGTCGAAGATGGGCATCTCCCCGAAGTCATATATGTCCATCGTCGTATTACTCGGCAGCAGCTCCGCCGCCGCGTTAAGCAGCATCCTGTTGTAAGAACCCTGCCGCATGCTTCCCGCAAATCCAAGAATTTTTATCGTGTCGTCAGCCACTCTATCGCCCGTTTGCCTTATCGGAGTTACTATTACCTTAAAATATAAATACCATCGGCGAAGGTCGCGGACATAAAGGATAAGGAAATGTAGCTCCGGCGTCCGTGAGCATTAGGGCGGCTTTCGCCGCCTCTACTTTTGGGTGATGCCAGCTTTTACTGGCAATATGCTATAGGAATTAAAGTTTATATATCTTACCCTAAGTATATGAAGATACATAAGATATAAATATTTTACTTAAGTAAAATAATTGTCGGAAACGCGTCGGACCTACGCTATACAAATCGGTATGGCTTTTGCCATCGGCATAGTCGCTTCTGCTTTTGGGTGATCGAATGAGAGGTAGTGTGAAGAATGGAAAAATTGGAAACGGAAAAAGTACGGACACGGAAAGGACGGACACGGAACTGAGGGTGGCCGTAGAGGAGCTGGTCGTCAAGTGCGCGAATGCGAAGGACAGGGATGACGCACTGCGAAGGTACGGTGCGGTGGTCGAGGGCATAATGAACGCTTCCGGCGATCTCGCACACGCGGGCGTTACGGCCGTCGACTGCATGGCCGCAGGCATGCGAAAGCGCTACGAGGCCAGGTACTACGCGGATGGAAACGGGATAAACGGCAATTTGGTACGGAGCTGGGACGGGGCAAACTGCAATGCGGATGAGGAGGCGGATGCCTCCCCCCCGCCCTGATAACTAAGACGCAGGGAGACCGAGACCCCAAGGGAAGGTCTGATTTTTCGGAAAAGATGGGCTGTTTGGTTTGCGCAGGTCAGCCTGCGCCATGGGTGACGATGTGTTTTTCCAAAACAATAACTCGATAAGGATAGGGAAGGTTACGCGCGAGCTGAGGCTGAAAGGCTCGCTCAACGGAGTCAGCTGGAAATGGCGCCGGACCTTTTTCCGGACGATGAAAATGGACCTTCGAAGGTCGCTGAATCCGCACATAGCCATAATCGGGGAGAGCGGCAGCGGCAAGTCCACTGCATGCAAGGGAATACTGAGCGAGATATCGGCGAAGGGCATAAGCTTCATCGTCTTTGACGCGCACGACGAGTATCTCGGCCTCGCAGATGCGCTGGGCGCCGACGTGTACGACGCGAGCTACACTGGCATCAACCTATTCGCCCTGGGAGACAAGAGCGACAAGGAGAAGGCAGGGGAGGTCTCCGGGATGCTGCGGAGGATACTGTCGCTAGGCCACCTGCAGGCTTACGTGCTGTACAAGGCAATGCTTTACATGTATAGGATTTTCGCTCCTAAGGGCAAGGACCCGAACCTTAACGACCTGCTGTACACCCTAAAGATATTCGAGAAGCACGCGAGCGCAGCGGAGCTCAACGTGCTGAGGTCGCTCGGCCACAGGCTCGCGCCCCTAGCCATAGGGTCTTTTGCAAGGAATGTGAAGATCGGCGACCTCGTCAGGGCGAAGAGCGTGTTCGCGCTGAGCA
>CABMGC010000045.1 GCA_902385515.1 uncultured archaeon | reverse complement strand
GACGCCAGACCAGACGTAGAGCGGGCTGCCTCCGGAATAGTAGTCCGCATACAGCCATACGGCGGTGCCTACGATGATCATAATCGCGCCCAGTGACACCAGAACCGCAGGAGTCGCCGCCTTGAACGTCTCGCCTTTCACGTCGCCGATGAGCCAGACTATGACGCCCGCGGCTATTGCCGCGACGCCGCCCCATACGTACTGCATGAGCCCGCCGGCATAATCGCCGTATAGCCATATCGCCGATCCCGCCAGTATCAGCGCAGTTCCGACTATGACTAGTCTTGCAAACGCCGACTTGAACGCAACCAGCAAGTACAGCGCGCCTATCGCTATCAGCGCGAGCACGGCGTAAATCTCAAGCGCAAGGTCTGATGCAGGAGGGTAGTACGCAGGAACTAGCGTCGTGGGCACTGAAGACTGGATCGTAGTCTGCACCGTTGCCACGGTAGTGTTAAGGGTATTTCCTCCAATAATTGAAGTCGTGGCCAGGATGGAGGTTGTGGCAGGCCCCGCCACCGTCAAGGTCACGTTCTTGTTCTGAACGGAAGGGTCGTCGCCGGTCGCAGCGAGTACTATCGAATACTGCCCTGCCGAAGCGGACTGTGAAACTGAAATCGAAAGCGTGCCGGAGAAAGGCGGATCTCCAGAAGGGTTGCTGGCAGTGACGGTTATGCCTGAGGAAGCCAGGGAGTTCTTGTTGACGATTACGAAGTTGGTGCCCCATGTGTTGCCGCTGGCGAGGTTCACTGTGTAGCCAACCGAGCCGCTGCCTCCCTGTGCAACGCTCAGCGCATCGGAAGTGATCGATATGCTGGACGTGCCGTATCCGTACTGAGCGGATACAGAAGAAACAAGAATCGAGAGCATCAATGCCATCGCAAATGCCGAAAACACTGCCAGTTTTGCCATCACACCATCCCATTTCAATGCCACGCCTAAATTTTTAAAACTATGCGAGTGACTGATGACATCCGACAGCGGCGGTGCCAAAAACATAATCAGGTTTATAACCCTGAATACGCAAATGTGTAGTGAGCCAGGGTGGCAGAATCCGGTAAATGCGCCGGTCTTGAGCGCGTCGCGACTCAAGAGCTGATTAGTGATGCAACGAAAACCGGTGCTCCTCACGGGGCTTTAGGGTTCAAATCCCTACCCTGGCGCATATCATAAGTTAATGCGCCGTTGCAGTAAAATATTTAACCGTCTGCTTAAAATATTTTGTTGCACTCATAGACATGGGGATCTTGATGATCATAATCCACGAGAATGCATTGTCGGTCAAGCAGCAAGAATTGTTGACCGCGGCAAGAAGGGCGGCGTCGGAAGAGACTTACAACTGCTATCCTGAGAGTAGCATATGCCCGTATCCCTCACATTCCGTATTGAAAGCCGGAGCAGCAGTCAGGTTTGCAGATGGCGCGATAATGCGCGGAGAGAATCCCTCCATGCCCAACCACATGTGTGCCGAACGGGCGGTTATTGCCGAAGTGAGAGACAAGCGAGAAAAAATTGAATCTATTGCAGTATATACGCTGGTCGGCGACATTCCATTCAAGTTCATCGGAAATGACCGTGATGAACAAATACTGAGTTACGGCATGCCTTGCGGAACCTGCAGACAGGCCCTTGTAGAGTTAGCGCAGGCATCGGGCAGGAAAATCGACTACGTCTGCGCCGTCAACACGACTCCGTTCGTAGTGTCTGGCAGCGTATCCGACCTTCTGCAAATGCCTTATCTGCCTCCGAAATTAAAGTGAGGGACTTTTTAAAAAGTCTTGTCCGAGTGAGCGGCACGAAAAGGAAATGAAGGCGTTCCCATCTCATTTCTTCGGCTTCTCCTGCACGACTATCCTCTTAGGCGAGGCAAACTCTACCTTGAGCTCCCTGAGGGTCTCAGTGACCAGCCGGGGCATCTCCTTGTAAAGCCTGAGCCAAGTGGCGCCAGGGGTCCAGGCCCTAGTTTCCATCACTATTCCGTAGTCGTTGAACTGCAGCGCGAAGGTCGCAGTCTCGGGCTCTATTAGCACGTACCACTGTTTCGAGAATTTCTTGTTGACGGCGTCGCAGATGCGGTCGATGTCCTCGGTGTCGAATATGGTGAACTGCGTTCGGATCATGCGGGCCGCGGAATTCGAGTAGTTCTGGATGTTGGAGTTGAACAGCAGGCTGTTGGGCACCCTGACGTTCACGCCCTCCCAGGTCACGACCGTGGACGAGAGCAGGTTTATGTCCAGTATGTTGCCCACCACGTCGCCGTACGCTATCGAGTCGCCGACCTTGAACGGCTTGTCGATTATGAGCAGAAGCCCGGCGATCAGGTTGGAGACGCTCGACTGGGCGGCAAGGCCGAGCACTATGCCAAGGAATCCTCCTGCGACTAGCACCGAGCCCAGGTTGATGCCGAGGTTGCCCGCCGCGAGAGCAAGGCCCATTATGACGCCGATGTAATAGACGAACCTGCTGGTTATCTTCGTCAGGTTGTCTGAGTAGCTGCCGTGCATCTTCCTCCTTATCAGCGTGGATATGAGGCGCGACACCAGCACTGCCGCCACTATTATCACCGCCGAAACGACGAGTCCTTCAGTGTTGGCTATCGCCCATTCTATAAAAGTCATAGTCCGTGCCTCATTTCGAAGATGCTCACCAGATTCTGTTTTATGTGTGCCATCGCCTTTGCGGTGGGCTGCGGGCCGTGAAGCAGCACCGAAGAAGACCTGCCCTGTGACGACTTGTTCTTCAAGGTCACGGTGGCGAGGTTCGCGCTCTCGACGTATATGTCCACCGCCTCTCCGACCACCTCGCCGTCCTCCGTCTTGAACATGTTATAGTATTTCTGCGGAAACAGGAACTTGGAGACGACAATCCATTCGTCCTCGCGGTTGAATATCCTAACCCTTGCAAGAACCTTGTGCTTTTCCCGCTTCGGCGGCTTGGAGTGATAGGGCGCGCGGAAATACCTGAAAGTTATTCCATCGCTGGGCGTCCCGTAAAGGGAGTATTTCAGCGGCCATCTCGGCACCTCGTCGATGAGCGTGTGCACGCCCTTGCCGAAGAGGTATATCCCAGTATCGACAGGGAGGTTGACGTAGATCGTGGCCTCCGACTCGGGAGGCACGGAGGGCGCTGAATCGAGGACGAGGCCGAAGTAGGGCGTAACCGAGTAGTCGCCGCTGACTATGGGATGCTCTTCCACTGAAGCAGATTCGGGTATGTCGATGCGCAGGCCTCCGCGCACGTACTGCCGAGGCACGCCTGCCTTGCCATTTGTTATCGTGTAATCCGCCATAGCTGACGCCCGGAAATGTGATATGACTCTTGGCAAACCAAGGCTTATATTACTATTTTCAATGCGCTACGCGCGCTTCCTTGGGAGGGCGTAGTAGAGCACTTCCGCCTCGCTTATCCTCTCCCTCTCAGGCAGGCCGTCTAGCCTCTCTTTGTTGCTCACGTATATTTCATGGAACCTGCTCCAGTCGGGTAGCTCGTCCTTGTCGCCAAGTACGCTTATGCTTATCCGTTCACCCTCTGTGACCGCAGATTCAATCTCGTTTAGCGGCACGTTCAACGCCCCCTCCTTTTGGAACGTGAGTACCCTGACGTACGGATCGTCCCGCAGCAGCGTCGCGAGCGGATTTCCTATCACCAGGACCCCGTCGTATACCGTTCCAGATTTCAGCGTCACTTTGCACAGGTGCATGATTTCAACTCTCGTGCAAGATATTTATCCCCTGCGTGACCGGAACAACGAATTTAAACCTGCGATATCCCATAGGAGTGATAACATGGCCAATAACGCTAAGCCGAAAAAGAATGAGCTTGATGCGGACTACGAGATGCTTGAAGATATGTCAAGGCAACTGCAGGAGCACCAGAAAAACGTCAACGCGATAAGCAGGAAGATAGCAAGGACCCTTAAGACTGACCTGAAGTACGGCCTGCTCGAGAACCTTGACATAGTGACAACGCACATGCGGAACGCGAAGCGCGAACTCGACAGGGCGAAGAAGGAGCTTAAGAGGATATGAGCGTCTATCGCAGTCGCTCGAACCTTCTCACGAGATAGTCGTCGCCCGACTTCTCCAGCACGCAGTCGTAGTATCCCGCCCCCTCGCCGCCCAGCATGCCCTCTATCACGGCGAAATCGCTCGGGATTATCTCTTTCTTCATGTCCTCAATTCCCTTAAGGCCAATCCATTCGATCCGGCCTTCCGCGCCAGCGGTTACATTAGTGGCCTTGGGGTCGAGTTCGAAGATGAACAGGAGGAAGTGGTTCAAGACCCTTCCCCCTTCGATTAGGTGTTCCGAGACAACCCCCATGAACCGCTTCACTTCAGAGGCTATGCCGGACTCCTCGAGGACCTCGCGCACCGCCGCCTCCGACGCGTGCTCGGCGCCCTCTATCTTCCCTCCGGGAAGGCCCCACATGCCAGCGTAGCTTCCCTTGGCCCGCTTTATGAGAAGTATCCTGCCGTCTTTTATTAGTGCCGCTACCGCGACGGCCAAAGGAGCGTCTGCCATAGTATCACGTACTGTTTTTATTCTTAACCTGCCACATATAATAAAGCTTAATTGGCAGCCAAACGGCAAAAAGCTGACCCCGGCGTTCGGTATTATAAACTGCCGGATGCCAGAATCAGATTTGCAAGAATGGGGAAAAATCGTCCAGTGTTTCAATGACAAGCATCAACGTTCGAATCGCAGGCGCAAACGGGGACGGGCTGGAGTCCAGCGGAGCGCTGCTGACCAAGGTCGCCGCTAGAAACGGCCTGCACGTCTTCGCCCACAGGGGCTACCAGTCGATAATAAGGGGAGGCCACGTCTGGTACCAGATAAGGCTCTCCGAGCAGAAGCCTTGGAGCTACGGCGACGGAATCGACATACTCGTCGCGCTCAACCAGGACGCGGTGGACTACCAGAAGAGCCGCCTGAAGGACAACGCGATAGTCATATACGACGCGGGAAAGGCGGACGTCGATGCGCTAGATCCTAAAAAATACAGGCTTGTGCCGATACCTCTCCTGGATATCGCGATGAAGACTAGCGGAGACGCGATAATGCGGAACGTCGTCGCCATTGGCGCGGTGATGGGATTCATGGGGATGGACATACGCGAGCTCAACGCGGTCGTCGACAGCACTTTTTCGAAGAAAGGACAGCAGGTCGTCGACAGCAACATAAAGGCCGCGGCCGCCGGTTACAATTACGAGGGAGTCAAGAAAGCGTACGACTTGAAGGGCGACGGAAAAGGAAGGTACGTGCTTGACGGCAACACCGCTCTCGCGATGGGCGCGTATGCGGGGGGCTGCAAGTTCTACGCCGCCTACCCCATGACCCCGGCCACGAGCATAATGCACTGGTTCGCGGCGCACGAGGCGAAGGGCGCACTGTTCAAGCAGGCAGAGGATGAGATATCTGCCATAATGATGACGATAGGCGCAGCGCACGCGGGAGCGAGGGCGATGTGCGGAACCAGCGGAGGAGGATTCTCGCTCATGGTGGAGGCCCTCGGATTCGCGGGAATGATGGAGGCCCCGATCGTGGTCGTAGACTCGCAGAGGACCGGCCCGAGCACCGGCCTTCCGAGCAAGACGGAGCAGGCAGACCTTCTTTTCGCAATGTTCGCATCGCAGGGCGAGTTCCCACGGATAGTCATGTCCCCGAGAACAATGGAGGAATGCTTCAAGGCGGGCGCAGACGCGCTTAACCTAGCGGAGAGGTACCAGTGCCCCGTGATCATACTCATGGACCAGTACATCTCCGAACACATCGAGAGCGTCGAAGACTTCGACCTTGGCTCGGTGAAGATAGACAGGGGCAAGATTGCGACCGCCGGGGCGGGCGGCGGCAGATTCAAGAGGTACGAGCTCGCCGCTGACGGAATATCACCCAGGTCCATGCCCGGGATGCCGGGCCTCGAATTCGTAGCCACGAGCTACGAGCACGACGAATACGGCGACCTTGTCAGCGACGTAAGGTCCGGAATAGACGAGCACGTCGAGATGAGGAGGAAGATGAATGACAAGAGGATGCGGAAGATAGACACCATGCTCAAAAGCGAGACGATCTTCGTCCCAAATGTCGTGGATGACGGCGCAGGCTACCATCTCGTCACGTTCGGCTCCACCACCGAATCGGCGACGGAAGCCATGGAAATCCTCAAGCAGCAGGGAATCAGCGTAGGACTAATATCATTCAACTACCTCCTGCCGCTCGACAAGGAAAAGACGAAGAGGATCCTGTCCGGAAAGAAGCTCATAGACGTGGAGTGCAACTTCACCGCGCAGCTCGCTCAAGTGATAATGCTCAACACAGGCATAGAAATCAAAAACAGGATTCTGAAATACGACGGTGAGGCAATCACCGGTGAGGAGCTCGCACAAAAGGTCAAGGACGCCATCGCGAATTTCAAGTGATCTCATGGTTACCAACGAACAACAACCGAACGCGCAGGCAAAACAGAGCTATGCGTCGGGGATCAAGCCGGTCTGGTGCCCTGGCTGCGGCGACCACAGCGTTAGCATGGCTCTTAACAAGGCTCTCATGGAACTCGGAATTGAGAAGAGCAAGGTCTTGATAGTCGCGGGCATAGGATGCAGCTCAGCGATGCCGCACCAGTTCAGCACCTATGGAGTAGACAGCCTCCACGGAAGGCTTCTCCCGATGGCGGTCGGAGCCAAGCTCGCGAACGGCGACCTGACGGTCATCGGCACCGGCGGAGACGGAGACGGATACGGAATCGGGGGCGGTCACCTGATCCACATGGCAAGGAGAAACATCGACATAACCTACGTTGTCATGAACAACGAGATATACGGCCTCACCACCGGCCAGGCCTCGCCGACAAGCATGATGGGCGCTAAGACCAAGTCTACACCTTTCGGAGACATTGAATATCCGCTCAACCCGCTGACTCTTGCGATAAGCGCGGGCGCGACTTACGTCGCAAGGGGGTTCGCGGGAGACCCCATGCACCTTGCCGAGCTGATAAAGAACGGGATATCGCACAAGGGCTTCTCGATAATAGACGTGCTCAGCCCGTGCGTCTCATTCAACACTCTCAACACCTACGACTGGTTCAGGCAGAGGGTGTACAAGCTAGACCAGAGTCACGATCCGACGAACAGGGAGGGAGCGCTTGCAAAGGCGCTTGAGTGCGAGGAGAGCGACTATAAGAAAATGCCCATCGGCCTTTTCTACAGGAACGAGAAGCCTACGTACAGCGAGATGGACATGGTGATAAAGAAGGGCGCGCTCATCGCACAGCCCATGCCGAGCGGGGAAGAAATAAGGGACGTTATAGACGAATACAAGTGACGTGATAAAATGGCAGGAATAGTTGGCTACGGAGTTCATTTCCCGATATACCGGATAAGGGTAGAGGAGATAGCCAAGGTCTGGAACGAGGACGCCGAAGCAATAAAGAACGGCCTCAACATAAAGGAGAAGACCGTGCCTGGCAGGGACGAGGACGCGGCAACAATCGCTGTCGAGGCCGCCAGGAGGGCGGTCCGCCACGCAGGCATAAACGCGAAGGAGATCGGCGCGGTTTACGTAGGATCCGAATCACACCCGTACGCCGTCAAGCCGACCGCAGCGACTGTGATAGAGGCCATCGATGCGGGAAACAATGTCATGGCGGCCGACCTCGAGTTCGCATGCAAGGCCGGAACGGCAGGTGTGCAGATGGCGATGGGTCTTGTCGACAGCAACATGGTAAAGTACGGGATGGCCATAGGAAGCGACACGTCGCAGGGCAGGCCTGGAGACGCGCTGGAATACACCGCGAGCGCCGGCGGGGCCGCGTTCATAATCGGAAAAGAGAAGGGCAAGGTCATAGCAGACATACTCAAGACGGTCAGCTACACAACAGACACCCCTGACTTCTGGAGAAGGGAGGGAGCGAGCTTCCCGTCCCACGGCGGAAGGTTCACAGGGGAGCCGGCGTACTTCAAGCACATAACCAATGCGACCAAGCTTCTGCTCGAAGAGACCGGGATGAAACCTGCCGACTTCACTTACGCAATCTTCCACCAGCCGAACGGCAAGTTCCCAGTGAACGTGTCAAAGCAGCTGGGTTTCACGGAGAAGCAGATAGAGCACGGGCTGCTCACCCCGATAATAGGCAACACATATTCCGGCGCGTCGCTTCTCGGGCTAGCCGCGACGCTCGACGTCGCCAAGGCAGGCGACAGAATACTCGTAACCAGCTTTGGGTCAGGGGCGGGCAGCGACTCGTTCGCGATAGAGGTGACGGACAGCATAGAGGCGGCAAGGGGAAGGACGACAAAGGTGAAGGACCTGATAGGCAGGAACAAGGTCTATATCGATTACGCCACGTACCTGAAGAACAGGGATACGATCAAGATGAAGTAGTGTTTCAATGAGAGACGTAGCTATCGTTGGGGTTGGACTTACAAAGTTCGGGGAGAGATGGGAGGCCGGACTCAAGGAGCTCATGTCGGAGGCATGGCTGAGCGCGATGGAGGACGCCAACATCTCGAGGGACGACGTCGACATGCTGTTCGCGGGGACTATGGCCTCGGGCAGGTTCACCGGGCAGGAGCACGTCGCCGCGCTCATCGCTGACCAGCTCGGCTTTAGCAACGTGCCTGCGGTCAGGGTGGAGAACGCCTGCGCAAGCGGGGGCACGGCGCTGCGGCAGGGATACATCACGGTGGCCAGCGGGATACACGACATAGTCGTCGTGGGTGGCGTGGAGAAGATGACCGACGTCACGTCCGCGGAGGCGTCGACCGCGCTGGGCGGCGCCGGCGATCAGGAATGGGAACTCTTCCAGGGCATAACGTTCCCCGGGCTCTACGCAATGATGGCAAAAAGACACATGCATGATTTCGGCACGACCGAAGAGCAGATGGCAGCAGTGTCGGTAAAAAACCATGAAAATGCGACAAAGAACCCCTATGCCCAGTTCCGCAAGAAAATGACGATAAGCGACATAATGGAGTCCAAGATGGTCGCGGACCCCCTTAAGCTCCTCGACTGCTCGCCCCTGTCCGACGGCGCCGCCGCACTTGTGCTCGCCCCGCTGGAAATCGCAAGGAAGCTCAACGACACTCCGATAAAGATACTCGCGAGCACCCATGCCACTGATACGCTCAGGCTGGCCGAGAGGGAGACGCTGACTGGAGTGAAGGCCGCACGGATAGCTGGTGAGGCTGCATTCAGGCACGCCAAACTCACCCCGAAGGACATAAACGTGGCAGAGGTCCACGACTGCTTTACGATCGCAGAGATAATGGCAATGGAAGACCTCGGCTTCTACAAGAAGGGAGAGGCCGCCAAGGCCATAGCCGCGGGCGAGACCGCGCTGAACAGCAAACTGTCGGTAATCACGAGCGGTGGACTCAAGGGCTGCGGCCATCCAGTGGGAGCAACAGGGGTCAAGCAGGCCGTTGAGATAACCTGGCAGCTAAGAGGCGAGGCCAAGGACAGGCAGGTAACCAAAGCAGACATCGGACTGACGCACAACGTGGGAGGCAGCGGATCGACCGCGGTAGTCCACATTTTCGGACGAACAAATTGATGATAACATGGAGAGATCCTCGGCAAGACTTTGGAGAAAGATCAGGGCAAGATACAACCTCGTGGGCAATGAGTGCCAGAGCTGCAAGTCGGAATACTTCCCTCCAAGACCGATATGCAAAAAGTGCGGAAAGAAGACGGAAATGGCTGTGAAGAAATTCGCAGGCAACGGGGAGGTCTACTCGTTCACGAAGATACGCGTTCCGCCAGATACGTTCAGGGAGGAGGCGCCGTACTACGTAGGCGTGATAAAGCTCGAGGAAGGCCCGATGGTCGAGGGACACATCCTCGACGACGGACGTGAAATAAAGATAGGGACGAAGGTGCGCGCCGCGTTCAGGAGGATGTACGTGGAAGGGGACGAGGGACTCATCCACTACCAGTTCAAGTTCGAGCCTATCTGAGGGCAAACGCGAGGCGCGCTCAGCGCCTTATGCTCGCGTGCGCCTTTGTTACCTGACCCGTCGCTTCTGAGGCAAGCAGGTTCAGCTCTCCCGCAAGGCAGGCGGCGGCCACGAGTTTTGCGAATCTCTTTTTTGTCTCGCCAGTGGCGTCGCCTTCCCCATACACGCCGCTGGATCTGAGAAGCTCGTTCTGGGTCTCCCTGATCGTGCCTCCTCCGAAAGTCCCGACTTCCAACGAAGGAAGGAACACCGAGAAGTACAGGTCGCCCTCT